>REEF01000489.1 GCA_007695205.1 Planctomycetaceae bacterium | reverse complement strand
AAAGACTGCTTGCGGTTCTCCAGACCATGCCGAGCGGCCTGCGCCCGCAACAGCGCGACCAACGGGGCGTCTTCGGCGATCGCGTCGAACACCAGGTCGTAGGCCTGCGCCAGTTCCCGCGTTTCCTCGCATGCGTCGTGCCACACGGAAACGTATCCCGCACTGCCCAAACGCTGCTCGTAGATCACCGCCTGCTGCGAAAAATCGAAGCTTGGGTACACATCCGCCACCCGATCCAGCAAGATCCCGGCCCGGCGAGCGTAGGCGCTGTCGCCCGTCAAGACATACGCTTCGCTCAACGCATGGATCCCGCCGAGCACCGCTTGTTTCCATTGGCCGTAGATCAAGTACGCACCGATGAACCGCCACCGCTTACCGTCCTGGACGAAGCCCTCGCCGTCGTCCACGCCGAACTGATGCAGCGGGTCGTTCGGGTCGGGATGCGCGGCGTTGAACAGCAGCGAGCGGTCGGCCAAGGCGGGGTCGAAGATGCCGCGCGGATCGAGTCCCGAACGGTAGAAGGCCGCGAAGTCATTGGTCGGAAACTCTGCCTCGCAATGCGGGCACCAAGTCTTCCACGGCCGGCTCATCGCGTCCATCCGCCAGTTGTACATGGGCACACTCTCCCCGCACGCCGGGCAGTGGCCGTCGGACCAGACCATCCAGGACCGGGTAATCCCCGGCCCGAACATCAATCCCCAGATCTGATCGTCGGACAGTTCCATCCAGGGTCGCGCCCGCCGGATGACCTGATCTCGCAAACGCGCCGCGTGTTCGTCCTGATGGACATTCGCCAGCACCCGTTCGCGAAGCGCCCGCGTCATGAACAGACTGGAGGCCTTCCGATCGCCCAGCACTTCCCGACTCGGGCACAGGGTGAGCAACAAGATGACGATCGTCGCGAGCGTACGGTGGTTCATATGTCCGGCTCCTCAGAACTCGGCGGCGAAGCGAGTGCCGTGCTGACTCATCTCGAGCATCCCACCGGGCGACATGAGCAGGCACCAGTTGATGGCGAACCCGAAGTACACCAGGTGGTTGATGCCGTGGTGCTTGCAGAGCGCCAGGAGCTGGTGTCCGTTTTCCGCCACGCCCTCGTCCCCCAGTGGTCGTGCTTGCGGTGGAAAGTCCAGTTGGGCGAAGCCACGTTGCACGTCGGCAGCGTTGTGCGGGCCGACAAAGACTCGCTGAGCACGGAATTCCCGCAGCTTCCTCAAGCTCGCATCGGCCGGCACCGTCTCCGGTGCCGGTGGGGGCGGTCCCGCCAACGTCACAGCCCGCCGGTAGCCCGGCAGCGATTGGTAGTAATTCCCTCCGCCGACCACGTGAAACAATGTGGCTTCCGCGTTGCGGGCGGCCGTCAACAACCGGGGATAGACCGTCCGACAGATCTCCTGAGCGCGGGGGATGTACTCCACCGCGCGATACCAGCCCGGAAACTGTTCCCGAGTACCGGTCTCCCAAGCATGCATGGAAACCAGCGCCGTGTGGTCCAGGTCCAATTCGATCTCGGCTCGCTGCCAGCCGCCGTAACCTTCGGCCGGAACGTCAAGCTCGTCATCCGCGTCGAATTGCTGGTAGTAGTTGGCCGGACAACGCAGAAGTCGGCGCGCCGCGGCCTTCGATGCTCCGCACGTCGCCGTCTCGGCCGCCTCTGCGGTTCCCAGCAGCGTCTTCGCCAACACCGCCCCCGTCAAACTGCCGACCGCCGCTTGGCGAAGAAACAGCCTCCGACTCTCGTTCTTCACTCCCATCCATCCACCGTTCACTCTTTCAGTTTCGCATTGGTATGTCACGGACGGATTGCCAATCCGCCCTACTCTTGATGCAACCATGGGGATAAGTTGTTCCATTCCAAAGTAGTAGGCACACTCCGTGTGCCGTTAACTGCACGCGGCACACGGAGTGTGCCTGCTACGATTCGTTCGAGTTAATCTGCCGAGCGTTTCTTCGATCGAGCGTGATCCGCCATCGCGGCTGCCATGCGATCCGGATGGTCCGTGAACGCGCCATCGGCGCCGATATCATACAATATCCGTTGGACCAGGGCGTCAAAGCCATCGGCAAAGCCTGGCAAGCGATCGGCTCGCAAGGTCCACGGATGGACCACCAGGCCTCGTGCATGAGCACCGGTGACCAGGGCGTTGTCGTTGATGGCGTTGCCCTTCGAGTCGAGGATCAGGCTGATGCTGGGACCGATACCGTCCGCGTAATCGGCGATTTTGTCTAGGCCTTCCGGAGTGACCATCGGACTGTCTGGCCGACCGCCGATCAATTGGACCAACCGCAGCCGGCAACCCAACTGGCGCAAGCGCAGCAATCCTTCGGGCTCGAAACACTGGATGATGACGGCATCGGATGGATCGCGATAGCCGTATCGAGTCAACTGGTCCAACAGGATTTGCGCGAAGTCGTGGCCTTCCGCGAGGTGCCAGTTGTACGCTTTGATTTCCGGGTAGATCCCGACGTTTCGGCCGGTCGAATGATTCAGGCCTTGGACCAATTCAATCAACTCGGCCAGCGTGGGAATACGGAACTTCAGCTCGACGTGCTTGTTCGGAAACCGCTCGGCCGACGCCACGATCCCCGTTTTCTGATCGACACGCTCGCGAACCTCCAACGTCTTGATTTCGGCCAAGGTGAAGTCGATGGCATAGTGTTGTCCGTTCTGCCGCGCGCGATCGGGGAAGACCTGGGCAACGTTCGTGGTCGCGTTTAACGTTCGGTCATGCAAGGCGATCAACTCGCCGTCCCGCGTCAGGACCAGATCCGGTTCGAGGTAATCCGCGCCTTGGCCATAAGCCATCGAGTACGCCTCCAGCGTATGTTCCGGCAGGTACCCTGAAGCGCCGCGGTGTGCGATGATCGCCTTACGGGCACTCGCTGGCTCGGCGGCGTCCATCGGATCGGTACTGGATACCAGCAGCAAGGCGACCATGCCGATGGCGGCGAACAATCGACCGATCTGCATGGCGGACGTGAAGGGGACGGGGTAAGGACGATTCATGTCAGGGCTCCGATCACAAAAGGCACAGTTTCGATGGATCTATGTTAGCACACGGGACGGCTTGGATCACGCCCCGTTTCATTTGGTATACTCGTTCGTAGCTGGAATGGCCCGACAATTCAACCGGAGGAGAAGAAACGATGTCGATGCGAACTGCGGTGGTTTTCGGTGCGGTGATGGCCACCTTGATCATCTGCCCGCCGAATGCTGCTCCGAGCGAAGACGGTTGGCCCATGTATCGTTACGATGCCCGCCGATCGGGGTTCTCGCCGCAGGGGTTGCCTGCCGTGCTGGAACTTCACTGGCAGCGCCAGTTGCCCGGTTACGAGGTAGCTTTTCCGAACGAAGCTCGCAAGCAGTTTGACAGTTCGTACGAACCCGTTTGTGCTGACGGCGTGCTGGTGGTGGCCAGCCCTGCCGACGGAAGTGTCCGAGCGTACGCGGTCGAAACGGGCGAGGAACGATGGCGTTTCTACGCCGAAGGGCCGGTCAGGCTCGCTCCCGTCTTGCACGAGGGGCGCGTGCTGTTCGGTGCGGACGATGGCCGTTTTCGGTGCTTGGATCTGAAGAGCGGCGATCTGCTGTGGGAACATCGAGCGTATCTGCCCGACGCTCCCGACGCTCGACTGCTGGGCAACAACCGATTGATCTCGCATTGGCCCGTCCGAGGTGGTGCGGTGGTGAAGGACCAGACGGTTTACTTTGCTAGCGGGGTCTGGCCCACGATGGGCGTTTTCGTTTGGGCACTGGATATCCGCACGGGAACGCCGCACTGGATGAACGCCAGCTTGGGCCATATCAAGGGCGTCCGCATCGATCACGATGTCCGCCATGACTCGGGCATTTCTCCGCAGGGCTATTTACTGGCGACGGAGGACCGGTTGATCGTGCCATCCGGTCGTTCGCTGCCACTGGGGTTGAATCGTTCGGACGGATCTCTGTTCCACTATGTCATGGGCTACCGCAGCGGCGACTGGCGTGTTGTTGTCGGAGGCGACTACCTGCTGGTCGGCCAGACCGGCGTGCTTTCGCTGGCGGATTTTCGCGAGGTGGGCAATACCTTTCAAACGGCCGGGACGGCTGATCCTCAAGCCGTGGAAACCCGCCGGGACCTGACCGAATCACCTCGAGCGCCCTACAAGTTCTTCGCCGGCGCCGATGCCGATTCCATCATCGATGGCGCCATGGCGTACAGTTTTGTGGATGGCGTCTTTTTGGCTCACGACTTGGACCGGAGTGGCGTTTCCGAGCACGGAACCAGTCCTCTGCAGCCGGTATCCAGCGTGCTGCGCTGGGATGCCCAAATGACGATGCGAGTTCCTACCGGACTGGGCGGCCACACACGTCTGTTTGCCAGGGCGGGCGACACTTTCTACGGCCGTGCTGGCGACAGCATCGTGGCGCTGAAGCTGACCCACGACACCCCGGCCGTCCAGGTGGCTTGGAAGCACGAGGTTGCCTCGCGTCCAACGTCCGTGATCCCGGCTGAGGGCCGTCTGTTTGCCGTTCTGGAAGACGGCATGCTGCTGTGCTTTGGCGAAGAAGGTACCCATGGCGAAATCCAAGCGACGAAAGCCGACATCGCCACCGTGAGCCCTTCGGCTTCGGAATCGCTGCAGGCCGTGGACTTTCCGAACGACGGTTTCTTCATCGCGCTCGGCGGACTGAGTCCTGCGGAGACGGAACACCTGGTTCAAAAGACCGATCTGCGGATGATCGTGGTTTCTGCCGATGACGACATGCACGACAGCGAGCGTCGGCGCCTTGCCGCTACGGGAACGTACGGCAGTCGCGTGGAACGTTTCGCTGGTGACCCGTTAGCATTCCATCTTCCCCACTACATCGCTTCCCTGCTGTGGTGGCGGGGCGATGTCCTGGAACCGCCCACCGCGGCCCAATTGCGGCGAGCTTGGGATGCGGTTCGGCCTTTTGGCGGCAGGCTGCGTTTCACCGGCACCGAGGCGCAAACCACGCGGTTTGCCGAACTGGCCAACACGGCCGAGTTATCCGGCGCGGAGATCGCCGTAGATGATCGAGGTGTCACCCTGTTACGGCTCGGCGGTCCCGAGGGCGCGGCGGACTGGACGCATGAGACGGCCGATGCCGCCAGAAGCTTCTTTTCGCAGGACACGGCCGTGCGGCCCCCCTTAACGCCCCTGTGGTTTGGTGACGGTCCCGGCTATGGGTTCATCAAGCACAAAGACTATGGGATCGGAGTCAAGCCTCAGGTGGTCGAGGGCCGGGTCGTCGCCTTGCAACAGCATACCCAGACGCTGTTCGCCTACGACGCCTACACGGGTCGTGTGCTCTGGCGGACGCGTGGCGAGGGCGATGATGCCGGCTTCATCACACGTCATGTGGTTCTTTGCGATGGAGTTTACGCGGCGGGAAATGGCCTGTGCGTGGTGTTTGATCCGGACACGGGCGATGTCTTGCGGCGGATGCAGTATGCAACGGGCGAGAACGAACCCACCAGAGCGTCGGGGATCGTGGTATCCGATGATTCGATCCTGATCGCTGCTTCCGTGTTCGAAGGCGTGCGAGCGATCGAACAGGGACTGTGGGATGCCGAAGTGCTGATCTGTCTGGACCGGAAGACCGGCAAGCACCGCTGGAGCCGGCAGTCCGACCAGCGTTTCAACATCAAGGCGTTAGCGATCGGCGACGGCAAGGTTTTCGCCACCGATTCGATGTCGCCCTTGGCCATCGATCGTTGGCAGCGGCGCGGCGGTGATTTGAACGAATGCTCGTCACTGGTCATCGCGTTGGACGAAGCCAGCGGTCAGCAACTCTGGTCGTACCAGTACACGGCCGCCTATCGCCAGCACGGTGCTTCGGGCTGGACTACCGTACGCGGTACGGACGATTGGCTCGGCTATGTCCAGGCATCGGGCAGGCTGCTGGTTGGACGCGCCGGTAGCACGGCCTTGCTGGACGGCGACCATGGTCATCCGGTGTGGGAAAAATCGTTGGCCCTTGTCCAGCCGGTGGTCATCCTGGGCGATCGCATGATCGACCAGCGAGCCCGTCTGTTCGACATCGCCAGCGGCGAGCAAACGGGCAGCGGTTTCTTTCAACGAGGTGGCTGCAACTATGCCGTGGCCAACCAGTTCCTGACCTTCCAAAGAGATCGAACCATCAGTTATGCCGACCTGGAAACCGGCGAGCAGAGCTTTCTTCGCAACATCCGCTCCGGATGCAGCAACAGCTTGGTCGCGGCCTCAGGTATCCTTAGCATACCCCAGTACACCGAGCACTGCGTTTGCAATTATCCCATCCAGACCACCACGGCCTGGATCCATGATCCCGAAGCGGCCGATTGGGGGCCGCAAGATACGGTGACGCTCGAACCGGTCGCGATCGAGATCCTGCCGCGTTTGACGCCGGACGAGGCCAGCCGGATGCATCATTTCGAGAGACGCTTTGTGGTCAACGATGCAGAACAAGCCGCAGCACATCTGATCGCGCACTGGGATTTCGAGGGCCTGGAAGATGGGGCGCTGGTTGCCACCGATCGGTCGGGGCACGGAGCAGACAGTCGCCTGGCCAATGCCCGGTTCACGGAGTATGGCGATCGCCGGGCGTTGTCTTGCGGTGGGGACGAGCCCAAGACGGTCGCTCGAGCGACGCTCGAGCCCCGCGGACTGGTGCGGGACGCGGTCACGATCGCCGCATGGGTCCGACTGGACGAATCGCAACATTACACTCATGGAAACAGCGGCATCGTCGAGTCGCCTCAGCATTACCGTCTGATGGTGCGTGAAAACCAACCTCCGTATACGCTCAGCTTCGACGTCCGTACCGAAGACGGCAGTTGGCGCAGCGCGCGGACGCCAAGCGGTGCTGTCGAGGCCGATAGGTGGGTCCATGTGGCCGGGACCTACGACGGCGAGACAGGTGAGATCGCGTTCTTCTTAAACGGCGAACAAGTGGCCCACAACATCCAGCGGCCGGGACGAATTCATCCCGGCGGAGACACCATCGCCATCGGGCTGCGCGACGGCGTGGCCTACCTGAGCGGTGCGGTCGCCGATATCCGCATCTACGATCGAGCACTCGGCCCGGACGCCCAGCCGTGGCGACCATAGGCGACCTCGCAGAAACAATTGTAGCAGGCACACTCCGTGTGCCGTCCGCAAGTTACAGCACACGGAGTGTGCCGTCCGCAAGTCACGGCACACGGAGTGTGCCTACTACTTTGGAATTGACCCCCTCACCCGTGCAATGCAGCCGTGATTGACAAGAAAGGCTTGGCCGGGCGCTTCACAACCTGCATGTTGACTCAAGTGGGACGGTGGTCGATACTGACGGGATCGTCGGGCGTAATGAGTTCGGCGTTTTGCGTAAGCGTCCAACGTGCCGCTGGTGGACCGATGCCAATGGAATCCGGTAGCGTGGTTCCTGTATCTTCTGATTCGATAGGCCGTGCTATGTCTCGAACGATTGCGATGGGGCTCGTGCTCCTATTCTCGTTTTTGTCGATCGCCAGCCGCCATGGTGAAGCCCAGTCGACCGGTGATCGCATGCCGAATATCGTGATCATCCTGGCCGATGATCTGGGCTGGGCGGACCTGGCTTGCTATGGCAATACGTTCAACGAGACGCCAAATATCGACCGCTTGGCACGCGAGGGGATGCGGTTCAGCCAGTTCTATGCTGGCCCCGTGTGTTCGCCGACGCGGGCGAATATGCAATCGGGTCAGGACCAGGCTCGGTTCGGCATCACCCAGCACATCCCGGGACACCGGCGGCCGTTTGCCCGGCTGATCGATCCCGTGGTGCCATCGCAGTTGCCCCTGGAGGTGGAAACGTTTGCCGAACGATTGGCAACCGTGGGCTACGCGACCGGCTACTTGGGCAAATGGCACTTGGGCGGCAGCGGATTCGGGCCGGCAGAACAAGGTTGGCAGACGGTTCTCGAGTGCCAGGGAAACACCTTGCCGCCCAGAATCACCGGTGACAAAGACGTGCGGCGGACGGCGGATTTCCTGACCGAACAGGCCATCGACTTCGTCCGAGCCCACAAGGACCGACCGTTCCTGCTGCAGGTGTCGCACTTCGCGGTCCATATCCCGCTTTCGACCACGCCGGAATTGCTGGCCAAGTATGAAGCGAAACCTCCGATGCCCGGATATCCCAGCCTGCCGGCCTACGCCGGGTTGTTGGAAGAACTGGACCAAAGCGTCGGTCGCATCGCGGCCGCAGTGGATGCCGCCGGATTGGCGGACAACACGTTGATCCTGTTTCTGTCCGACAACGGCGGTTTGGAACACGAGCAGAGTGGCCGTGTGGTCACGTCGAATCGACCGCTGCGCGGCGAGAAAGGCATGCTGTACGAAGGCGGCATTCGTATCCCTGCCATCGCTCGCTGGCCGGGACAGATCCCAGCCAATTCCGTCTGCGACCGGGCGGTGATCACGATGGACCTGTATCCCACGTTCGTCGAATTGGCAGGGGCCGAGCTGCCGTCGCATCAGCCATGTGATGGTGTCAGCCTGGTTCCGCTGCTGCGCGACCCGGCCGCGCCGCTCGATCGCGAGACGCTCTACTGGCATCTGCCGCACTATCACCACTGCACACCGGCCAGCGCGATCCGGCAAGGCGATTGGAAGCTGATCGAGTTTTTCGAGTCGGGTGCGGTCGAGCTTTACCATCTGGGCAAAGATCTGTCCGAACAGAACAATCTGGCTGCCGCCGAGCCGGTTCGGGCAAAGAAGATGCAGGCTGCGCTGGCCCGATGGCGGAAAGAAGTCGGCGCACGTATGCCCCGGCTCAATCCCGACTATGACCCCGCCCGCGCTTCGGAACTCGCCAAGCGCCCGGCCAAACCCAAAAGAAAGACGGCACCATGAATCGTTGCCAATGGAACAGTCTGGTCTTGATACTCGCGGCCGTGATCCAGACGATCGTCGCAGCCGCTGCGGTTTCCGCCGAAAGACCGAACATCGTCCTGATCCTGGCCGACGACATGGGGTACGGCGACCTGGGCTGCTATGGCCATCCGGTCGCGAAGACGCCGCACATCGACAACTTGGCTCGGCAGGGAGTGCGTTTCACGCAGCATTATTCGAACGGCGCCGAGTGCACCCCGACGCGTACGGCATTGCTGACCGGACGCTACCAGCACCGCGCCGGGGGCATGGAATGCGCGATCGGCACCGGAAACGTCGGGCGTTACGACGATGCGATCCGCTTGGCAGAACAAGGCGAACTGGGATTGCCGGCCGAACAGACGGTACTGCCCGGTGCGATGAAAGACGTCGGGTACGCTTGCGGCATCTTCGGCAAATGGCATTTGGGCTACGAACCCAAGTTCCATCCCCTCGAGCATGGCTGGGACGCATTCTTCGGCTATCTGGGCGGCAACGTGCATTATTTCGAGCACCACGAGTTGAGCGATTTGCACGTGCTGTTCCGCGATCGCGAGCCCACCCGGGCCGAAGGGTACATGACGCATCTGATCACGGATGCTTCGATCGACTTCATGCAACGTCATCGGGAACGTCCCTTCTTCCTGTTCGTCTCGCACGAGTCTCCGCATTTCCCGTTCCAGGGGCCGGACGACCACGACAAAGTCGTCACGAAAGAAAACTGGATGGAACCGGATGACGCGACCTATGTGGCGATGCTCGAGGATTTGGATTCCGAGGTCGGGCGTCTGCTGGCAGCCTTGGAGCAACACGGCCTTGCAAAAAACACTTTGGTGGTGTTCGTGTCGGACAATGGAGGTTTCGAAGGCGCGGCTCACATGGGACCGTTACGCGGCGCGAAGAGCACCACGTTCGAAGGGGGAATCCGAGTCCCGCTGATCATCCGTTGGCCGGGGCGAATTCCGGCCGGCATGCAGAGCGATCAAGTCTCCGCGACGTTCGACTTGACCCGATCGTTCTTGCGTTTGACCGGTGCCCGAGTGCCCGACGACCGGCTGGACGGGTACGACATCATCGACCATGTGGTCCAACAGCGTGACGATTTCGCGCGCACGCTGTTCTGGCGAGATCGCCGAGGCGACCAGACCTGGTGGGCGGTACGCGACGGCGACTGGAAGTATGTCCGCAAGGCTGACGGCAGCGAATCCGAACAGTGGTTGTTCGATTTGGCTCGCGATGTCGGCGAACAGAACAATCTGCTGGCCGACAAGCCCACCGAAACGTTGCGAATCAAGGAACTGCTCCGCGATTGGGAGTCCCAGATGAAAGCGAAACGTTGAAGGAGTGATTCTATGGTTTTTCATCGTCATCGTCATCATCGTCGTCGCTTCGTGTTGGTTCGTACGGGGACGTTGGCTCTGTTCGCCTGTCTGTTGCCATGTGTTGCGACACCAACCTTTGCAGACGACGCTCCGCAGCCCAATATCATTTTCATTTTGGCGGACGATCTGGGGTGGGCGGATATCGGCTACCACGATTCGGAGGTCCGTACGCCGCACCTGGATCGGCTGGCCCACGATGGCACGCGACTGAACCAGCACTACGTGTATCCCACGTGTTCTCCCACGCGAGTGGCGCTGTTGTCCGGCCGATTCCCCAGCCGCTTCGGTGTCCTGGGCCCGCTGGGCTCGACGACGAAGATGCTGGGCGAGGACGCACGGCTGACTCACGGCCTGAGGCAGCTTGGCTACCGCACGCACATCAGCGGCAAGTGGCACATCGGCGAGACGCCCGAGCATCGGCCGCTGGGCTACGGGTTCGACACCAGCTACGGCTACCTGCGCGGGCAGATCGATCCGTATACTCATCGCTATAAATTCGGCGACCATGTCACCTGGCATCGCGACGACCAGTTCGTGGAAGAGTGTGGTCATGTCACCGATCTGATCACAGACGAAGCCATCCGAGTCATCGAATCGGCCGGGCAGGAACCCTTCTTCCTGTACGTGGCTCACCATTCGCCGCATTACCCGCTGAACGAACCTCCCAAATGGATCGCCCCGTACGAGCAGACCATCGACGACGTGTGGCGGCGGCATTTCGCGGCCGCCATCACGCATCTGGACGACGGCGTGGGGCAGATTGTTCGGGCGCTGGAGCGGACCGGACTACGCGACAAGACGCTGATCGTCTTCTCGTCGGACAACGGGGGCCAACAGAACTGGAGCGCGCCCGAGACCGAATACAATGGTCGGTACGCCGCGCACACCACGCTGGGCAACAACCAACCGCTACGAGGTTGGAAAGGCGATTTGTACGAAGGCGGCATCCGAGTCCCGGCCTTCGTCAACTGGCCGGGACACATCCCGGCAGGGCACGTCTTCGAAACGCCGATGCATGTCGTCGACTGGCTCCCCACGCTGATCCGCGCCGCTGGCGGCGATCTGCCGCCGGGCGAGTCGGTCGAAGGGGTCGATCTGTGGACAATGCTGCTCGGCCAATCGTCGACGCTTCCTGACCGGGCTATGTATTGGAAAACACGTGCGGCTACGGCCGTCCGACAAGGCGATTGGAAGCTGATTCAATTTCACAGAAGCGGCCGCACCGAACTGTTCCACCTGAAGGACGATCCGTTGGAGGAAACCGATCTGGCCGATCGACAGCCGGGAAAGGTCGCCGAACTATCGGCTCTGCTAAAAGCCATGGCCGTCCACGACCAGTAAGCAATTGCCGAAAGAAAGTGTCAGGAGTCATTTGCCGGGAACCGGCCCTTCGGGTGCATTGCACAAATGACTCCTGCCACTTTTTTCTCGATTTTCAGGGCAAGGGGTTGACAGGCCGAACCAAAGCGAACAAAATGCCGCAAGTGTTAATGATAGTGACTCTCATTTTCAAATACCTCGCAGGCCGGCTCTGCTTGGGCCCTTGGCGTCCCTCCGGATGTGGCGAGCGACATTTCGTGTGCGAGGGGAGAAATGGCCATGACTGGCCCGACAATGCCGACGCAGCCCGACCGCCCACCGGCCACCGACGAGAGGCTGGCGAGCGTCCCGACGGTCAGCAGCAAACAGTTGCTGCAGGGAGGCCGGGAGTTGAGGATCATTCACGACGGACAGATGTACCGCTTGCAAGTCACACGAAACAACAAGCTGATCTTGCAGAAATGACTGGGTAAAAATAAAGGGGTCAGGAGCATATACTGGACATTCTACAGGACATAGCTAAAACAGACGCATGCCTCGTACGAAACGCGTTACACCCGGCGGAAAGGTCTTCCACGCGCTGAACCGCGGCATGGGAAGGATACGGATCTTGGCCTATTGTCGGATGCCAAGTCACAGACAGTATGTGCTTTTCTGTAGCTCGATCAGGGCTTCCAGTCGGGTGCGGAGACTGGGTTCGAGGGCGTCGGTAATCGGGGGGACTTCGATCTCGATGACGGGAATTCCTAACCGGTCGCGAACCATGT
>REEF01000485.1 GCA_007695205.1 Planctomycetaceae bacterium | reverse complement strand
CACTCACTGTGCCTCGACGCCCGGCGCTCCCCGCTGGGTCGCGGTTAAACGAAGCCCGTCCCACGGACTCGCGTCCGTGGCTATTGCATGTCGTCGCGTTGCGACTGGTCGGCTGTCGACGCTGGCGTTCGTTGCCAGCGTAGGATCAGCACGCAGAGTGCCGCCGTCAGCAGCAACAGGCCGAATCCGCCCAGTGGCAGCAGGAACAGCCAGATCGCGCCCGCGGCCGCGGCCAGCCAGGGCCAATGCTGGCGGACTCGTTCAGCCGCGTTGGGACGCCGCAGGCCCTCGATGGCGCCGACGGCCATCGCCAGGCAGAGCACGGCCCAGACGCTGGCACCGATCCAGCGGCCGAGTGTTCGGTCGCGCACGCGGACCGTCAAACGCGGGTCTCCATGCACCTTGCGGAAATAATATTCCGTTCCCACAACGGCCAATTCGATATCCAATCCCAAATCGCCCAGCGCCGCTGCCGGGTCTTCCGGGGCGATGCTTTGCAGCCGCCGATCGTCGGTATCCGACGGCGGTGGCGTCTGCTCTGTGGCAGCCTCTTGCTGCTCCGCAGGCTCGTCCGGCCGTACCGTTTGCAGTTGGAACAATTGTTCGTCCGCTTGCTGCCGCAGTTGCTCTCGTTGATGTTCCGTCGGGTCCACCGCGGGGTCGCGAGCCTGCGGCGTTTGCGGATCGCCGAAATAGTAGGCCGCATCGCCGTCGTCTCGCCGAATCTCTGGCTCCAATTGATCCAACCGCCGGATCTCTGCCTCGATCTGCTCGGCCTGCCTGCGGACATCCGGCGCGTTGCTGGCGTCCACCCCGCGGCTGTGCTCGGCATAACTCTGCAAGGCAGATCCTAACTGCTTGATATTGTATTGGGCTTTGGATCGAGCCGCCGAATCCCCTTTGCTGCCGGCCACCTGAACGACCTCGCGCACCTCGTCCAAAAACGACAGCTTGCGTTCTTCCTGTTGGTAGGCGGCGGCGACCTGCTCCATATTGCTGTCGCGTCCCAGCAGACTCACCCGGTACTCGCGCGGCACGTGCACTTTCCACAGGGTGCGTGCGACGGGAACGTCGCTCAGGATCTGCGGAACGGGCAGATCGAGCCGGTTGCTGTGGTGCAGCGGCGCGCCGAGGTACCCGGAGTACACGACGACAACTTTGGAAGAGAAGTCGCCGACCGAGGTCTTTTGAAGCGGGAGCAGCGTGACCGTGCGACCGTCGCGCCGGAGTTCGGCGGGGCGCACGGGCTGATAGGCGATTTGGACGGACCAGATCTGGCTGCCGGCAGGAAGCTCCAGTTCCAGAAACTGCAGCGTGGAATTGCGGACCCTGTAGATGGCCCTAGCCCGGTAGTGGCCGTCGGCGTGGATCACCGTCGTGTGGTCGGCCAGGATGATGCTGGCTTCCAAGCCCGCCTCCTGCTGCCGCACTCGGCGCTGCCACACCAGGACGGGCGCGTCGCCATTAACGCGGTACGCCGCGGCGGCCTGTCGGCGCACGGTTTCGGCCAGCCCTTGGGGAACGGCCGCGACCGGGATCGGAGCAACACCGTCCATCGTGACGGCGGCCACCTCGTCGGCTGTCAGGTTTTCGAGCACCACGTGGCTCTGCAAGCGTTCCACGTCCAGCGGCCGGACCATGGCGGCCGGTACGCTGCCGTCGGCAGCGGGTGGCAGCGTCTGCATCAGTCGCAGGCGATAGCGCTCTCGCACGGGTTGCTGTAACTCGATGTCCCAGATGCGTCCTTGATCGGCCGCCTGGGACCGGATCTGCCGGATGTGTGCGCCGCTCCACTGAATGTCCTCACCAAGCCAATCAGGCGTTTCCACTT
The DNA here is from genome assembly GCA_007695205.1 of Planctomycetaceae bacterium. Taxonomy (GTDB): domain Bacteria; phylum Planctomycetota; class Planctomycetia; order Pirellulales; family Pirellulaceae; genus SKKK01. The sequence continues at coordinate 10,523 of REEF01000485.1, read as the reverse complement.
GAAACCGCCAGCGACCCGCTTGCTGGATCTGGAAGTCCAACTGGCTGATCGTCGCCACCTCGCCTTCCCGCACGCTGACCACCGTGGTGACCTGGGCGCTTGCGCGGGACGAGGCGGCACTCAGCCGCAACCGCAGGTCGCTGGGCGGCGATTCGTAGCGGAACGCGTAGTTCACCGGACGACCCGGCTCGGGACGCAACACGCTGTCCAGCTCGGTCGGATCGATCGGGCTGGCACCGCCATCGGCGATCAAGACGGCTTCCAGGTCATCGTCCAACTGAACCGCCAATTGCCCGCGCTGGGATTGTGCCCGGTGCACGGTCACCATGGGCATGGCCATTTCTTCCTGGTCCCGATCGCGGTCCAGCACGCCGCGGATCGCTATTTCGACACTGCCGGTCGTGGGCTCCCTGAGTGTCACTTTCAGTTGCTGGTCCTGTTCGTCGTGGTCGACGAACCAATCCGCGCGCTCCGGAACCGCCACCTCCCCGATCCTGAGCGTCGCGGGCAACTGCAGATCGAACGATTGCACAGGCGCTCCGGCGACCTGCACGTTCAGCAGGCTCTGCAGAGATGTTTGGCGCGGGCCGACGGCGACCGCGGTGCGGCTATCCACCTGTACCTGTGGCTGCAGCCGCTCCGACCGCAACCGCAGACTCCACGGCCGCGACGTATACCGGTACGCGGCCACAAAATCGCCGTCGTCAGCATGCTGTGGCTCGACGCTGGCCCGATCGATCTGATCCACGTTGTCCGCCCGCTCGACTCGCACCTGGAACGGGCTCGAGCACTGGACCGCAATCCGGCCCGTTTCCCGCGCAACGCCCAACGGCTCGATCGTATCGATCTCGATCGTTCCCGTGGTTTGGCCGTCGCGGCGGACCGCGTCGACATGCAGGTCCGTGCTGGTGGTCCGTTCCGTTTTCAGCGCGACGACAAGCCGCGACGCTGCTGTGCCGCCGTCATCGGCCTCGATCGACCAGTCCGCAACGTCCCGCCCCTGGACGCTCCGCACCGCGATGTCCGGCGGGATCCGCAACTGCAGTTCATGAACGGCTCCTTGCTGGATCCGGTAATGGATGTGGCTGCCGAAGTGCACGCCGGAATCGCGTACGCCGATATGCAACATCTGATCGGCGCTCATCAGGTGCCCTTCACGCGCCTCGGCCAGCCGCGGCTGCCAAGACACGGCCAGATCGCCCATTTCCCCCAGCGGTACGCTGACCATGTCGCCGATCTCTGCCGCGGTTGGCGTCTGCGTCTCCGGATCCGGCGATTCCGATGTTTCGGTATCGTCGGCTGCGACGGGCTGCGGGATTTGTCGCCAGCCGCCAGCGGAACCGGTGACCTGGACGTCCAGATCGCCCGGTGGCAATTGGAACAGCAGCCGGCCTGACGGAACAGGGCGCAGGGGCAGCACCATCCGGCCGGTCGCTCCCAGTCGGCTGACCGGGACGCTGAAGCGAACGTCCACGACATGCGGGCCGGGCTGGTCCAGCAGGATAGCCGGCACCTTGCCATCATCGTCCAGCGACGCCGGGCGGCCGTTGATTTCGAGCGACTCCAGCGCGACATCGCCCAGCGGCAGAGCGGCCCGCGCCCAGCCGCTGCCCAGATGATGGATCAGCAGCCGGCCATCGAAGCGGGCGATGTCGTCTTGAAGCCGCCCCGAATACTCGGCGTGGCTGACGATGGCCCCGACCTCGGGCAACGTCTGCTCCAGCGGTTCAGGATGCGCCTGGCTCCAGAGCCGCTGGAAGTCCTCGTCCAGCAGATACGCCTGCTGGCTGTCTAACGGTGTTCCGCTTTCCGGGTCGTAGGGAATGTACAACGTCAGGTCCGGTTGACCGAGCCGGTCGGCGGCTGCTTGCGTGGCTTGTTCCGCCGGTTCTGCTGCGTCCGCGCCCAGCGCCAGTACCAGGATCACGGCGACGGCGCTCGATGCACCAGCACCGCGTCCCAGCGATTCGTGGAATCGAGCGACGAACAGCAGCAGCATCCACAGAACTCCGGCTGCCAGCGAGCCCAGCAGCAATCCGTCCAGCAGCGGGGTCCAGGCCGGCGGGCTCAGCCCGGCCAGACCGATCGGCACAATCAGCCCGACCAGCACGGCCGCCCATTGCCGCTGGCGTGGCATGCGCCGTCCGATCCACGCGGCCAGCAAGACGAGGGCAACCATCGTCCATTGCAGACGTTGGGCGAAGCGCCGATCCTGCATCCCCAGCACCAGTTCTCCCGCGCCGCCTTCGTGGCGGAACCGCATCGACGGCTCGCCTGGGCTCTCCAGGGCCACGCGCAGCGACAGCCCCGCGCGGCCGGGCAGCACCGTCCGTTCCGCGACCGGAGCGGGCGGTACAACTGCGGGCTCTGCGGGCTCTGCGGGCTCGGGCGCAGCCATCGGGTCCGGCGCCGCTTCGGCGGGTGGGGGTTCATCGGGTGGGGGTTCGGCACGTGCCGCAACCGCCGGGGCCTCGCTGCCATCGTCTACCAACCCCTCGCGTCCTCGGGCGGTGGCCATTGCGCGGAGCGTCGCCGGTTCGATATCGTCGGAAAGGAATCGGACCGCACCGTCGGCAAGCGCCACTTGCCCGCCGCCAGGATGCGAACTCCACGGGGCTCTGTCGATCCATGCGTCGATCGGGCGCGCCGTCCCAGCGCCAGCGGCAAACCATCGGCCGCCGTCGGTGACCTCGGCCACCATGATCGTATTGCTGCTACCGTCGGTGATTTCCTTCAGGCTCAGCCCCCTGTCCAGTCCGATGATCCCGCGCGCCTCGCCCGGGCCGTGCGTCCAGTCGGCGCCCGTGACGGCGACGTACGAGGTCCGGGCGAATCCGTCTTCTTCGACCAGAGGCCCCGGCGAACTGGGACAACGCAGCGTGCTGATCGCGACGCCCCGCAGCAATTCGGCGTTGTGCGGGTCGTCCCAAGGCAGATCCAGCCGCAACAGGCCATGCAGCGCCGCCTGCTCGAGGAAAGGCAGGATCGCCACCAGCCAACTGAACTGGCGCTCCCGAGGCACGTGCTGCGGCCCGATCGCCGCCGGTGGGAACTCGCCGTAGATGTCGTGGTAGTTGTGCAGGGCCAGCCCGATCTGTTTCAGATTGTTGTTGCACTGTGTTCGCCGGGCAGCCTCGCGAGCCGACTGCGTGGCAGGCAATAGCAGCGCGACAAGGATGCCGATTGTCCCGAACACCACCAGCACCTCGACGGAACGTGTCTGCCACGATTTGCTACTGAAAACCAGAGAAAAGACGCCCAGGAAGATCGCGGCGACGACCAAGCCCCCGAGTTTCCATCCCCAGTTGGATGTGCTGTGATACGCAATGGTTTCGGCCAGACGCGTTACCAGTGTCGGGCGGGCGGTTGGTGTCAGCGGCGTGAAATCACCGCCGGTCGAAACCACGTTCGCACCTTGTGGCGGTTCGATGTACCACGTGGTACCAAGGGTGGCGACGGCCATATCGGGAGCCCGGTAGCGGACCGTCTGAGGCCGCCATCGGCCCAAGAAACCGTTGGCCGCCGAGGACGGGCTCTGCGTTTCGTACAGGAGTGTCAACTCGCGGTTGGCTCGCCCACCCGCTTGTCCGGGCGGCAGAGGGATCATCAAGACGCCGTTGCTCTGCCGCACTTCGATGGGATCGCGGTCCAGCAGCACGGACCACAGATCGGCCGTCGCCGGCAACGTCAGCGGGACGTGTTGCAGCGCGTCGCTGCGCAGCCAGAAACGGGCCTGGTGGCGAGTCCGGCCCTGGTGCCCGGCGACGCTGATGATCACCACCTCGTCGCAGATCGCGTTCAGCCCGGACACCGACTGGTGATGGGTCGCCGAGACCGCCAGCCGGTACGGCAAACGCTGGTAGTGCCAGGCGGCGACGACTCGTTGATCGGCCGCGTAGGCGACCGGCACCGGCAATTCGGCCGGATCGAGTTGGCGGAGCCTGTCAGGTTCAAACGTGATCTGCTGGTCGCCAGCCGCTTCCATGGCCACGATGCCGCTTTGTCGCGAGATGTTCTGCAACGCCAGCACCGGCACGTCTACGGTGGCCACGGTTTGCGGTTCCGTTCCGAGCTGTGCGAACGGTAGTGCCAGATCGACGCTCAGCGTCAGATCGCCCGTCACCGGCTGGTCCAGCACCACCTGCCACAGGGTCCGTTCTTCGTCGGCTACCGGGCGGGAACGCTGCTCGATGACACGAGCCGCCGAATCGACGGTGGCCACTTGAACTCGATCGCCCACGGTTGCGGGCAGCGTGAATTCGATCTGCCGTATCTTGCCGTGCCGGATCTGCAGGTCCACCTGGTGGTGCATGTCCAGTTGGCTGCGGTCCAGCCGCACGAACGCCAGCGTCTCTGCCGACACGACCGCCGTTCGGTCACGCAGCAACAGCCGACCTCGGACGTGGGCCTCGTCCTGGTAACGGTACTGCAGTGCCGTACCGGTGACGTGAGCGGATAGGTCGAGCGAACGGTCCACGGCCACCGGCTGCAGATCGTCCGACAGATCGGCCACCTGCATCTCGACTTCGGGGGGCACCTGGATCAACAGTGTCCCTTCCACTTCGTCGGCGTCGACCAGACGCACTTCGGGCAACGGCAGCTCGCGGTACCCGCTGTCCTGCTCGGACCGTTCGTCCAGGTCCCGGACGGCTGCCAGTACGATCTGCAGCGATTGTTCCGGATGCAAGGGCTCGGCAAGGTCCACGCGAAGCGTCTGCAAAGGCCCCGAATCCGTGCCGTCGGGGGCCCGCACCGTTTCCCACTCCACGGGCTCGCCGTCCGCATGCATCGACGTCACCTGCCAGTCGCCGGGCACCTGCAATTCCACGTCGAACAACGGAGCATGCCTCGGGCTGAGCGTCACGCTTCCGCGCAACATCAAGCCGGGCCACGCGGCCTGGACCAGTGTCGCCACCGATGCACGGACGGTCCTGCCTCGCGGCGTGATGGTCAGCGGCAACTGGAAGTCCTGCTGCCAGAAGGCCAGCACCAAAGGCTCGACGGCCGCCGTCGCAGCCGCAGCCGTAGCCGACACAGCCGACACGTCGTCGTCCAAGCGTTCGGCCCGGATGCCGGACAAATCACCGACCCGAACTCGCAGCGTTGGCGCCGGAACCAAGGTCACTCGCCCGACGTGGGCTGCGGCTCCGGTGACTTCGATCCTCGGAACGTTCCATGGCTGCCCCAACGAGACGGGCGCCAACGCGGACAAACGCACGCTGCGCCGGCCGAGGAACGGTTCGTGGAACGTCAACTCGACCGCCACCGTGTCGTCGTCCAACGGCTGCACCGTCCACCGGCTCAATTGCGGCCCTTCGATCCCCGCAATATCCACCGATCCCGGTAATCGCAGCTCGAACGAATCGGCTGCCCGCGCGTACACATCCAGATCGAGCACCGCTTCCCAGCGGAATCCGGCCGGTTCGATGTGGCCGGTCGAGCGGCTGGAGACAAACACCAGCGGCGTCCGGTTGCCGCCCGCCACCAGTTCTGACACCACCAGCGGCACAAGCTCCCGTTGCCCCACGGCGATGCGGAACACCTGCCGGCCATCATCGATTTCATCCGCCTGAAGCACGGTCTCGCCCAACTGCAACCGCTTGCCTTCGTCCAGCCGTATCCGCATCTCGGAAGCCGGTACCGGCGGCAACTTCAACGTGGCTGCCAGGTCCCCGGCCGTGCTGACCAGAGCCACCGACATCCCCAGTTCCAGCTCGAAACGGCCCTCCGTCTCCAGCAGCAGGAACACACTGCCATCGTTCCGTTGGCCCAGCCACGCCGGCTGGCCGTCCAGACGCGCCGACTCGATTGCCAGACCGCCCAACGGCAGATCGATCTTCTGCCAGCCGGCCGCCAGCTTGACGATTTCGATGCGGCCGGTCACGCTCAACTCGTGCGCTTCCAGTTCGGCTTCATAAGCGGCCTGGGTAACCACCGCATCGACCGGAGCCGTCGCCGGGGACGTTTCGCTGCGCGCCTTCTGCCACAGATCCAAGATCTTGTCGCGCGGCATCAGCACGCCCTGCGACGAACTGCCGAACAACACCTTCACCTGATCCGCCGGGATGTACACGTTGCGGATCCACGCCGGGCGCTGGCTTTCATCCCCCGACGCCTGCGAGGCAAGGATGCATGTGAGCAAAAAGACGCGCGTGCAATGAAAGACGTTACTGCGGTTCATGGCTGCCTCCTTTCGCTTCGCCCGCCTCCGGCGGTGACGGTTCCGCAACCGGAGCACCGGTTGGCTGTACGGTGGCAGGTGAAGCCGCTGGCCCAGGTTCGCTCGGCCGGACGCCACCCTTAGCGGCGCCCGGTGCGGCCAGCGCCTGCTGGATCACCCCGGTCCGGTGTACGTACAGGAACCAGGCGACCAACCAGAGCGAGATCACCGCTGCGATCCCCAAACGCGCCGCCAACAACCAGCTATTGATGACCGATGGCCAGAACAAGCCAAAGAAGACGACCATCAGCGCCACGGCCAGGACCGTAAAGACCTTGGTCTCCAGCGAGAACCGCAGCAGCACCACGCCCAACGCCAGAGCGATCGCGCTGGCGATGAACGTCATCGTGGGAATGTGCCAGTAAGCGGTTTCCAGCTCGGCCGGCCCCTCCAGGCTGCTGAACAGGTACGGCGTGCCGTCGGTGTCGAAAGACGACGCGTCCGGCGGGAACCAGGTGTCGGGATCCTCCGCAGCGGGCGTGATCGCCCGCGAATCCCACAGTCCGACGCCGATGTGGCTGGTGAACCCGTCCGGATCGCCGACCAAGCGGTATTCCCGCGGCACCCACACACGGACGTAGGTCCTCTGGAACTTGACCTCGGGGTCGAACCGCGGCAGGGCCAGCCGCAAGGCGTCGGTGATGTCCATCCCATCTTCGGGCCCGGGGGTCTCGAAGATCGCTGCGATCTCGAACGGCTCGTCCGTTTCCCCGGCTCGCGCCACGTTGATGAAGTAGGTCCTGTCCTCCGGCCCGTTGCCCGAAGCGGCGGGCGCGATTTCCGGCAGCACCGTCTGACCTGCCACCGCCATGCTCAGGATGCGGGGATTGTGGAGCGTCAACGCCAGACGCTGCCGCTCGCTGGACGTCACGTCGTACCTCGCCCGCATCGTCACCGGCCCGTCCCTGGTCACGACCGCTTCGACGTACGCACGGCGGACCACGGTCCGGACCACGTCCTGAACCTCATGCCTGGTCAAGCGCAGCGTCAACTCGGCCGGGTGCCGGAAGTAGCGGTATGCCAGATAGGGCGGCCCGGTGGCCGGTGGCAGGGACAGTTCGCGGGGATCGATCTCTTCCAGACCGGTCGGTGTTGCCTCGACGGACAGCACCCGATCCTTGTGAATGGTGATCTCGCCCGTCTCGCGGTCCGCTCCCGGCACGCGGATCGGCTGCAGTAGGAACTGGGCCCGGTCGTTCTGCAGCGAAAGCGGCTGGTCGTACGTGGCGGTGAATGCGACGTCGCCCAGCGTCTCGGAATGCAGCACGATGGTCCATTCCGTCCAACCATCATCTCCGGGTTGCTCGGCCCTGCGCCGCTCGCGGATGCTTTCGCCTTCGATCTGTAACCGCTCGGATACCGCTGCCGGGACGGCCAAGCGGAACATGTCCGTACCGGCAAAACGGACCTGCCATTGAATCGCGGTGGTCACTTGCACCACGTCCTCGCCCAACGTAACCGCGGTGCTGACGGTGGCCAGCATCCGGCGCGGCCGCTCAGCGATCGTCTGGACAATGTGGACCGGCCGCCGGACGAACGCAAAGGCCGACGCCAGTGTGGAACCCGCCGGGATTCGGGGCTGGAACCCTCGCGTTGCCAATTCCGCAGGCGTAGCGGTCCGCGCGGCTACCAGTTGTTCCGCGTCCGTCGCCACCTCCAGCGACTCCGGAGCGATCACCGCGACCAGCCCCTCCTCGCGCAACACGTCCAGAGGCTCCGGAAGCGGAAGCTCCAGCGATCCAGCCGCCTGGTCGCGAGCCTGGCTGGCCGTGACACTCACCGCCAGCTCGCCGAGCACCTGCCTGGCAAAGTAGACGTTCAGCGTCTGGCTGTCCTCGCCCGGCGCGATGTCGAACCGCTCCAGCGATTCCGAGCGGACGTCGTCCACCCGGATACCTGGCGGCAGACGGAACGAGAGCGCGAAGATGCCCGACCGCGAGATCTGATAGCGGAATTCGCCTTGCGTCGTGATCCTCGACTTTTCCACCAGAACCGCAAAGTGGCTGTCCACAACGATCCGCGGCTGGCGCGGCGACGCCACGAGTGTCAATTGATGATCCGGCGTGAAGAACTTGTAGTACGTGCTGCGCGGCCGACGCAGCGGCTCGGGAACCTCCGCCGCGTCCACCCGCGCCAGCGACTGACGCACCACGAATTCCAAACCGACATCCTCCGCGCTGCGGACGGCCAGGATCCCGCTCTCCCGCGCCACCCCGACCGCGCGCACGTGCCCCACCTGAAAAGCCTCGTCCGGCAGCGGCGCTTCGGTGTGTAGCTCCAACCGCACCGAACCGGTCACCGGCGCGTGCAGACGCACCCGCACCTGCTGCCGATCCTGGACCATCTCCGTCTGCCAATCCCGCAGCCCTGCCGCCTGGACGTCCAACAGCCGCTGATCGGCCGGCACGTCGACCAGCAGCTCGTCCAACGCCCCGCGCAGGATCTGGTAATCGAACGCCGCGTGCGTGTGGACGACGCCGTCGCCCACGTCGACCGCGATTGTCGAGCTGACGTTGGCCAGGCCGGCCGCCAGATCGGCCACGCCCGATGCCGGGTGCCAACTGACCGTGAAGCGGTCCGTGGCGCCCAGCACCGCTCGCACCTCGGTCGCATCCTCGCGGTCCGATCCCAGCTCGAACGTGCGTCGCGGCGTCACATGCACCGTCAGCTCCGGTTCCGGGATCTCCAGTTCCAGGTTGCTGACGCCCACCACCGGGCACTGCAGCGTGAAACTGCGCCCTTCGGCAGCCGTCTGGACACCGGCCACCAGATTCAGCCGGATCGTGTGGCGGCCCTGGCCCTGTACCAGCAGCTCGTAACGGCCTTGTCCGGCGCCGCGCAGCAAAACCTTCCCGTCCTCGCTGACCGCCGATCCCACGGCCGCCTCTCCGAACTCGACCGGCAACCGAGCCCATCCCGCTCCCAGGACCTCGACGGCCAACGTGGCCTCCAAATGCACCAAGTCGCCTCGCACGGACCCCGCATAATCGGCGCGTGCGATCACACCCTCGACCGGCGGTTCGATTGGCAGCGACTCGGGGCGCGTCAGCCGGTTCCACATCTCCAGGTACTTCGCGTACGGCAGCAGGATCGAAGCATCCTCCTGCCTGAACACCTCGCTCAGTTTCTCGAACGGCAAGTAGATGATATGTTCCTGCCGCACCGCAGACGGTGCCGCCGGCCGGTCGCCGTGACCGTCCCCATCGGCTTCGCCCTCCTCGGGCACCTCTTGCACGACGGCCGGAGGCTGAGCATCAGCCTGATCATCCGCAAATCCGTAACGACCGATCAACACGACAAGAACCACAGCCAACCCGGCGACCCGTGACATAAAACTGCCTCCCAACGCATAGCGGTTGGATAGAAAGACCGTCCTGATCCGAATAGAAAGCAAAACCGATGGGAACCGTTCGCACACAAACAAACATCGCCGATCCCGTCGCTTCTCCCATTCTAACTTCGGCAGACCCGGCAAAGCAAACCGCACGACCGGATTCTGAGCAAAAGCGGGTGCCTGTCGTTCCATCTTCAGGCGATTCCACAAAAAATCGGCCAACGCCAGCATGAAAAACTGCGAAAAACCACATGATTCGTATTCGGCATCGCGGTTACTTGCCCGGACAACTCCAGCGCAGCGATTGGCTGCGCGCCAGTCTCGACGAGGCGTTACCGCAGTTGGGCACGAAGCTGATCGGGCCGTTGGCGGCGAATTTGCGTGAGAATCCTGACGCCTCGGCCGGACTCGGAACCGGGAACGATAGCAAAGCCGGGAAGCGAGTCCCGTTCGGCGGCCGGGCCCCGAATGCACGGCCCTACTCGCATCCGTACTACTGAAGAGAGGCAATGACTTTCATATCAACGGGTTACGACTTCGCCAAGAACCGCTGACCAGAACCCAGCTTCGTCGAAATCGTCCTTCTGCCAGCAATTCCCGGCGACGGGCGCTTCCGGGGTTAGCCTAGCACTTCTGAGAGGAGTCGTTGCCGTCAGGTAGGGATCAGTCGCGGGCACAAGCGCTTGCGAAGGCAAGTGACAAGAGCAGATCCGGCGAGGAGGTTACCTGCACAACAACCGCCGGATCAAAGGCACAGAAAAGTTCTGGCGCGACGGGGCCGAACCCATGCTCCAACTCGCCGCCGATAAAATCAGCGAAACCGAGCCGCTGGAAACCTACTGGAAAAACAAAGCAGAAACCCAGAACGGCAAACGCAAATCCCGAGCCATAGCCTAACAAACCCTGTCCTGCACCCGGTTGCTGACCGCAGGATTCAACCGTTAGGATGACGAGTATCGCCATGAAGTC
>REEF01000605.1 GCA_007695205.1 Planctomycetaceae bacterium | reverse complement strand
ATGATCGTATCCAGGCTGAGCGAGGTGAACAGATCTCTTCGGCAGCCTTTGATCTGGTGAACGTCTCGGCTGAGCAGGCTGGCAAGCATCTGCGAGAGACTTCCGTAGCAGATCGAAAGCAGCGGCGGCGAGCCAAGCGACGAAATCCTACCGGGAAACAGATCTTGCGGGATTGCTGGTTGGCGCCTTTGACGCAGTCGGAACGCAAAATGGCGGATGATCCCGAAGTTCATCGACAGGGAGTGCGTGCCAGCGACAAGGGCTTTTTGGGCCTAGCTTGGGATCAGTATCTGGCTTTGTTACGATGGACGGCCGAACAACGTTCGAAAGGCCAGGTTGCCAGGGTGCCGGAAGAACTGCGAGGCATTCTGGGAGCATTGGGAATCGAGGCCTCGATGTGGCGCGACTTGGTATGGGATTACAATCGCTACTTTGGCCGCAGCACTTGTGCCGGTTCGCCCCAGGCGATGTCTGCTGATGCGCAGCGCAGCGGCAAGCGTCATCGCTCGGGTCAACGTCTGGTCCGTGAATGCTTTTCTGTCACAGCCGGTTAGGTGGCATGCAAGACCTTGAATCATGGCCTCTGCTCGTTCGCTATTTGATCGTTCCTTCTTGCACGCCCCTCTTTTTCAAGGCAGTGAGAGCCAAGTGACCTGAGAGCCTCTGCAGCCTCGTACTCAGTGCAGTGCTTCTCGCCGCACGCTTCCCAGACATAGATGGATGACGCTAATTTACCGATTCGTTCTTATATAGATGGGTGGCACCAATCTGTGATTTAAAAGGTGGGTGGCACCAAATTAAAGGCAACTTGTTTTGCTGGGTGCTGCAGGGCAAAATAAGGGCCGGGCGAAGGTTTTGGTGCGATGGTCGCGCCGGATCGCGATTGGGGGGAAGATTCCTGATCTGGTTCAACAGCTTACGGAGGATGGATTATGGCCTTGTTCTCACGCGACGAGATCCTGCAGCGGTTACGGGCAAAGGTGGCCGCAGGCAAACCGATCGTCGGTGGCGGTGCGGGCACCGGCATCAGTGCCAAGATGTCCGAGGTGGGAGGGATCGATCTGCTGATCATCTACAACTCGGGCCGTTTTCGCATGGCGGGCCGCGGCTCGCTGTCCGGGTTGTTGCCCTACGGAGATGCCAATGCGATCGTGATGGAGATGGCTCGCGAAGTGCTTCCCGTCCTGGATCATACGCCGGTGCTGGCCGGGGTCTGTGGGACCGACCCGTTCCGCATGATGAAAATGTTCTTGCGAGAGGTCGACGCCGCCGGGTTCTCCGGGGTTCAAAACTTCCCGACGGTCGGTCTGTTCGACGGCAAGATCCGGCAGAATCTGGAAGAAACCGGTATGGGCTTCGGCCTGGAGGTGGACATGATCCGGACGGCCCACGAATTGGGTATGCTGACCACGCCCTACTGCTTTAATCCAGACGAAGCCACCGCGATGGCCAAGGCGGGCGCTGATATCCTGATCCCGCACATGGGTTTGACCACCAAAGGCAGCATCGGCGCCGAATCGGCAGTCACATTGCAGGACGCAGTCGGTCTGGTCCAAAAAATGGCAGACGCTGCCAAGAGTATCCACCGGGAGATCCTGGTCTTGTGCCACGGTGGCCCCATCGCAGAACCAGCCGATGCGCAATTCATCCTGGAGAACACGGAAGGCATCGTCGGCTTCTATGGCGCCAGCAGTATGGAACGTTTGCCGGTCGAGCCAGCGATCGCGGATCGCGTTCGCGAGTTCACCAAATTGAGTTTCATGTAGGGCGACCGAACGATGATCCCCATGCCAGATCCCACCCGTCGATGAGCGGTGCGAGCGGATCGCGACGCCGTGATCGCCGATGGCATCGATGTGTCCAAGAGACGATCGAGCTGGCCGGCGCGGTCCGTCACGAATTGCAGCAGGCAAGCGGACAGGGGGCCGATCACTTACGCCGCCAAGCATGGTGGACGGCGATCCAAGCTGCGACCGGCGCCCCAGGCGGGCAGGACGAATGCTATCGAGTGTTTGCCCAGACTTTCGCCGTCTCGGCCAGTGTCCTGCTGGCGAGCGGGGATCGATTGTTGCAGCCGCACATTTGCCGCTGGTTGGTTCAGTCGGCCAGCCCGTTGTGGCAGGACGTGCTGAACGACGTTCTGTTCTTGTTGACCGAGACCGGCGATCCGATCAGTCCCTCGCTGGCCGGCAGCCGCTCGGTCCGTGACGGCTTGAGACGATTGCGCGACAGCATGACGCCAGCCATATTGCCGTCAGAGGATCGCTTTGACGGCACGGATGATGGCCATGCTTCCGCCGATTTCTTCGAGTCCTTTTTGGCGGTCCACGATGCGGGCCATCGGCGACAACGCGGAGCTTTCTACACGCCGCGTCCCGTCGCTCGCTGGATCGTCGCACGCCTGGACGAACTGATCCGCTGCGAATTCGGGATCGCTGGCGGGCTCGCCGATCCCCTCACTTGGTCCGAACTGGTCGATCGGCATCCGACGATGGGCATCCCATCCGGCGCATCGCCTGACGATTTCTTCTTGCGGTTGTTGGAGCCCGCGGTGGGGACGGGTGTGTTTTTGGACGAAGTCATCGGCCGGATTCATCACCGATTCACCGAGTCGATGGTGTCCGGATGCTGTCACTTTGGCAGTACGGACTGGGATGATTACGTCCATCGCCTCTTGTTGCCGCGTCTGGTGGCGTTGGAAATCATGCTGCCCGCCTGTGCGGTCACGCATCTGCGAGTGGCCAGTCGGCTGGCGCTGACGGGGTTTTCCTTTCGACGATGCGAGCCGATCGGTATCCATCTGGTCGATACCCTGGCGGGACCGGACGACGATCCATGCCCCCTGTTCGCCTCGGCGCCTGACCGGTATCTGGAAGCTGTCCACCATGCTCGTCGAGTGGCGATCGACCGTCCTGCCACCGTCATCGTGGGCAACCCGCCTTTCTCCGGGATCTCGGAGTCCAACGGGCGCTGGATCACCAGCCTGCTGCAAGGCGTCTTGTTACCAAAGTCGCCCGTGGCCAACTACTACGAAGTCGCCGGGCAACCGCTGGGCGAGCGGAAAGTGTGGTTGCAGGACGACTATGTCAAGTTCCTCCGCTTCGCCCATTGGAAGATCGAACAGGCTGGCTGCGGCCTGGTCGGGTTGATCACCAATCACGGTTACCTGGACAATCCGACATTCCGTGGAGTGCGTTACCAGTTGCTGCGGACGTTTCCTCGGATCGATGTTTTGGACCTGCACGGCAACCGCAAGAAGCGTGAGATCTGTCCGGATGGAACCCGGGATGCCAACGTGTTCGACATCGACCAAGGCACGGCCATCGGTCTGTTTCGACGCGGCTTCGACGAGGGGACCTGCAAGCTGCAGCATCGGGAACTGTGGGGATCCGCCCAAGATAAACTGGCCATGCTGGAAAACGAAAGCCGAGGGCTTCCCAGCGACTTAGGAAAGGCCCCCGCGCATGCTGCGGAACCACCATCGGAGCGTATCGAATTGAGGCCGCAGGTGCCGGGTTTCTTTTTCGTTCCTCGCGACGAATCGCGAAGCGCCGAGTATCTTCGCGCGCCGCGTTTGGTGGATATCTTTCCCCTGCACGTCACGGCCCCCGTGACGGCTCGAGATCATTTCGTGGTGGCGTTTCAGCGAGAAGAACTGCTGCAGCGTTTGGCCGAATTCTGTGATCTTTCGATCGATGACGATGCGGTCCGCCGCCATTTCACCCACAGCCGCTCTCGACGGTACCCGCCGGGCGACACACGAGGCTGGCGTCTCTCGGAAGCTCGCCGACGATTGGCGGCTGACCCGCACTGGCCGCAGCAAATCCGCTGCTGTTGGTATCGCCCGTTCGATCAACGTTATATCATCTGGTCTCGAGCGATGATCGATTGGCCGCGCGATGAAGTGGTCGGTCATCTGCTGGCGGGACCCAATCTGGCATTGATTGCGCGGCGGCAGATGCTGCCCAGCCAGCCATGCAACTACTTCTGGATCACGGATGACCTGACCCTGGACGGGGTGATCCGATCGGACAACCGCGGCAGCGAATCCATTTTTCCTCTGTACACCTACACGACCGGTGAGCACAAGCAGATGGAACGGCAACCGAATCTAGACCCGCGCTTCGTCCGGGATCTGGCGGAAGCGGCGGGATGCACCCCGGTCATGGATTCTTCGGGCGACCTGATCGCTACGTTCGGTGTCCACGACGTCTTGCATTACATCTATGCGCTGTTCCATTCGGACGAGTATCGGACACGGTATGCTGATCTGCTGCGAGCCGATTTTCCGCGAGTCTTGTTGCCAGGCTCGTGCGAGTTGTTTGCCCAATTCAGCCGCTACGGACGGCGGCTGGTCGAAGCGCATCTGTTGCGGGTGGCTGTCGAGCGAGAAACGCACCAGGCAGAGGATGACGCTGCCGGTGACTGGACGATCGCTGCCGGTTATCCGAGATACGAGCAAGGCCGCGTCCTGATCAACCGCCAGCAGATCTTGGTTCAGGTACCCGAACCTGTTTGGAACTTTCACGTGGGCGGCCATCAGGTCTGCCGGAAGTGGTTGAAGGACCGTCGCGGCCGCACGCTACGATCCGACCAGCGGCAAGTCTACCATCGGATGATCGCCGCCATCGAACAAACTCAGGAAATCGCACGTTGCATCGACCGCACCATCACGACTTTGGGCGGCTGGTCGGAAGCTTTTCGCGGAACGGGGGAAGTCCCGTGACATGCGGCGAATCGGCGACCAGACGCAACCCTTCGCCTCGCCAACGAGCTAGAAAATCGTCGGCCAGCCAGTGGTGGATCCCAGAGGAAGGATCACCGACTCGTAGACGCCGCCCGTCTTCCGTCACCGCATAGAGCACGGCGGCATGTCCCTGGTCAGGAACCATGCCGGTCCAACTTGCCAGTCGAGACATCAGGCCCGAGTCGCTTGGCAACCGCATTCGCAACAACACGGGCGACGACAGATCCGCGCAAAGCTGCTCGCCCGTCCCTCGCACCACCTCCACTCGCCACCCAGTGCCTCGGGTCTTCAGTTTTAAGCCTCGATACAATCCCAACGATGGCGAACCTCCGTGCCGAGTCAGGCATAGACGCATCATCTCGGCTTCGGTGGCGTGAATCCCGTGATGTCGAAGCAGCGTCGCTGCCGCCGCAGGACTGCACGACGCCGCACTCGACTGCAAGCACACGCCCTCCGATGTCCAAAGATCATCCGAATGCTGTGGGCCAGGCAAAAAGTTGATCAACACCGTCCACCAGCACCCGATCGTCAAGCAAGCGACCAGCGGCCAGCGTCGCCAAGACGGAATCGAACGCCGGCCCGATAAGACTCCCGCCAGCAGGGCGCCACCTAGCGGCAGCCAATTGCCCAAAATGATGGCGTTCGAAAGGGGCAACCATTCGGCGATCACCAGTTTGCCATGCACGGTCAACGAAAAGACCACCATGAAGACACAGGCAGCGGCAGCCAGCACGGTCGAAAAACGACTGGACGTTTGCCGAGCGATCTTGGACGAGGCCGCGTAAATCAGGATGGCAACGCCCGCCAAAACAAGCAGGCCCCACAAAAGGTCTGCCAAGCATGTCTCCTTCACATCATAGACGAATCGTACGCACCGACTCGGCAGCAACGGCGGTGATCAGCCCAGTTGGTACCGAATCCCATGATTCAGATTAACCGACTTGCCGCCCTCGCGAAAGATCCGATCTGGGGTAGAATGAAGCGAACCTAGAACCCAAGAGGAGCAACGCGGTGGAAGGTAAACGAGATCGGCGGCAATGTCGGAACTGGGGAACGGTCTTTTTGGCGATGGGCATGGTCGGATTGTTCGCATCATCGATCGGCGCTCAGCCGCCCGTCCAGGTCGAGGCACTGGATCGTGTGACGATCCCTGCCATCGATCTGGACGCTGATACGGAACGTCAGGTGATCGTGGACCGACAGCCCGGGCAATACTTGGGCCACGTGACGACCGTGCTGTTGGAGGACGGCCAGACGATCTACGCGGTCTACCCTCAAGGCCATGGCCGTGGCGCGATCGTGATGAAACGCAGCGATGACGGCGGACGAACCTGGAGCGATCGATTGCCTACGCCGGATTCGTGGGCGACCAGCCGGGAAGTGCCGACCATCCATCGTGTCGTCGGACCCGACGGTACGAAACGTTTGATCCTGTGGTCGGGCTTGTACCCGGCTCGGCTGGCCGTCAGCCAGGACGATGGGCAATCGTGGAGCGAACTGCAGCCTGCCGGTTCTTGGGGCGGGATCGTGGTGATGGGGTTCGTCGAAGCTTTGCACACCGGCCCGGGTCACTACATGGCGATGTTCCATGACGATGGACGCTTTATCCAGGGCGGGCCCGAGACCTTCTGGGGATCGCCCGCAGGGCCTCGCAGTAATACGTTCACCCTGTACAAGACGCTCAGCGAAGATGGCGGTTTGAGCTGGACGGACCCCGAAACCGTTTGGCAAGGCAGCGACGTGCATCTGTGCGAGCCCGGGTGCATTCGATCGCCGGATGGGAAACAGTTGGCTGTGTTGCTGCGAGAAAACCGGCGGCAAAAGAACTCGCATATCATCTTCTCCGACGATGAGGGGCGGACCTGGACGTCACCGCGCGAGGTGCCGCTGGCCCTGACCGGCGATCGCCACACGGGCAAGTACGCGCCGGACGGGCGGCTGCTGATCAGCTTCCGCTGCATCTCGCCGACCACCAAACGCGCAGATCGGCCGTTCGAGACCGACTGGGTCGGTTGGGTCGGCACGTATGAAGATCTGGTCCACGGCCGTCAAGGCCAATACGTCGTGCGATTCAAAGACAATACCCGCGGTCACGATACGACTTACCCTGGCGTCGAAGTTCTGCCGGACGGGACGTTCGTCGTGACGACTTACGGGCATTGGGATCAAGGCGAGCAGCCCTATATTCTCTCGGTGCGGCTCAGACTGGACGAACTGGATGCCCTGGCAGCTCGCGACGATCCGTGATCCACCAGTCGGCACCTTTACGCCGGCTGCCGAAAGCCTTATATAACGAGCCTGTTCCGAGATCCGCCTGAAAACTCCCTGAATCGCACTCGAGGCACGCTATGAAATTCAAGATGACCGGTCTGGTGGCCGCGACGTTTACGCCGATGCATGACGATGGCTCGTTGAACCTGGTACAGATCGAAGCGATCGTCCAGCACTTGATCGACAGCCAAGTGGCCGGTTTATACGTCTGCGGCACCACTGGCGAAGGGCCTTCGTTGTCTACGGAGGAACGCGAGGCGGTCGTGGCCGCCTATGTCGCGGCGGTCCAAGGACGAGTCCCGGTGATCGTCCAGGTCGGGCATACCAGCCTGGCCGAGGCCGCTCGATTGGCTCGACACGCCCAAACCGTGGGCGCTCAAGCCATCTCGGCCGTCGCCCCGTGGTATTTCAAGCCCGATTCGCTGCCGGTGCTGATCGATTGCCTGAAAGTGATCACTTCGGCCGCGCCGGAACTGCCGTTCTACTACTACCACCTGCCCTCGATCACGGGAATCGATTTCGACATGCGCCAACTGCTGCAGGCGGCGGACCAGCATCTGCCGTCGCTGGTCGGCATCAAGTACACGGCGCCCCGGGTCGACCAGTTTCAGGCATGCATCGAGTTTGACGGTGGGCGGTACGACATCTTATTCGGCAGCGACGAGATGTTGTTGTCCGCGCTGACTGTCGGTGCTCAAGGAGCCGTAGGTTCCACCTACAACTTCCTGGCGCCGTTGTACGTGCGGCTGATCGATGCTTTCCGAGCTAACGATCTGGACCGGGCTCGTCGCCTGCAGAGCCAGGCCGTCCGGATCATTCATGCCATTGTGCGATTGCGCGGCGTTGCCGGGTTGAAGGCGGCGATGAAGATCCGCGGCGTGGATTGCGGACCCTGTCGATTGCCGTTGCAGACAGTACGAGCGGACGAGCTGGAACAACTCCGCCAGGAACTCGGTTCGTTGGAGTCTTGGGCGGAAGCAGCGCGAACCTAACCACCAGACGGCTCGGAGGGTGTGATGAGGATGTCAAACCAGTCTGCTCGACGACGTACGGCGAAATGCCTGTGCCGACGGAGTGCGGTATCCATGGTCACACGGGGGGCGATCGTGCTGGTTCTTGGCTGGGCCTTTCACGGATTGCTGGCGTTTGGTGCCGAGACCTTTTTGGAATCGCCGCAGGCGTCGGCCCTATCGGATCAGACGGCGGATCTGTTTGGCAATCAGCAGATCGTCCAGTCTTTCGATGGCCCCGACCTTCCGGCGAACATGCGGCAGAATGACACGCGAGCCCGATTGGTTGCTCGTCAGGGCGCCCAAGGGTTGCTGGTGCATTTCGGCGTAACCGATTGGCCCAACGTCTTCTTCACTCCACCACAAGGAACCGTCTGGGATTGGAGTGCCCATGCGGGCCTGGCCTTTGATCTGCACAACCCGGGTAGCGAATCGATCAGCGTGTCGGTGCGAGTCGATAACGAGGGTGCCGATGGCCTGAATCACTGCAACACGGGCAGCACGGTTGTGGGGCCGGGCGAGTCGACGACGCTGTGGCTTCATTTTCGGACGCCCGATTCGGGCAAGCTTTGGGGCATGCGCGGCCTGCCGGAACGCGGGCCGTTGGGCGACGGCAGCCCGATCGATACCAAGCGAATCGTCGCCTACCAGGTCTTCCTGCCTCGACCCGACCGCCCGTACACATTGCTGCTGGCCAATATCCGGTTGTTCGGCTTCGGCGGTGATTTGGACCAGACCGTTCCGATGCCGTTTGTGGATCGATTCGGCCAATACAAGCACGGCCATTGGCCCGGAAAACTTTTGAACGAACGGGAATTGATCGATCGTCGAAATCACGAAACCCAGCAACAGGATCGATTCGTGCCGCCGCCGGACCAAGACGACTATGGCGGGTGGAACCAAGGGCCCCAACGCAAGTCCACGGGATTTTTTCGGACAGAAAAGATCGACGGAATCTGGTGGCTAGTGACTCCGCAGGGACACCTGTTTCTGTCGATCGGCATGGATTGTGTGGGGACCTGGGAACGGACATTCATCGAAGGTCGGGACGATTGGTTCGAATGGTTACCGGACGACGAAGGGCCTTTTCGACATTTCCTTGGTTATGCTCGAAACGCGCATAGCATGGCAGATCCGATCGACGGTCGCGGGCGTACGTTCAGCTTCTACGGCGCCAATCTGATCCGCAAGTATGGCGAGACCTGGGCCACCGATTGGCGCAACGTGACGTACCGGAGATTGCAGGCTTGGGGCTTCAACACGATCGGCAACTGGAGCCAGTCGGATGTGATCCAGCACAGTCCGATGCCGTTCGTCGTTTCTGCGAATATCACGGGCGTTGCACCCTTGGAAGGCGGCACGGGTTACTGGGCTCCGATGATGGATGTGTTCGCACCGGAGTTTTCCGACGCCGTCGGGCGCAGTGTCGCTTTTCTGAAACGCTATGCCGAAGACCCGCGTCTGCTGGGCGTATTCGTCGACAACGAACTCGCCTGGCACGGTTTGGCCCGCGGCGTCTTGAACAGCCCGGAATCTCAGCCCGCTCGCCAGGCCTTCATCGCAGACTTGCAATCGAAATACGCGACGCTGGCAGCGTTGAACGAAGCCTGGGCCACCGAGGCCCGGCAGTGGTCCGAGCTGCGTATTCCTGCCCGCCCCCATGCTGCCGCAACCGCCGATATCGAGGCATTCGAGGAAGCTTTTGCGCGACGATACTTCGAGACGGTGCGAGCCGCTTTGCGGGCAACCGTGCCGAACCACTTGTATTTGGGCGCTCGGTTCGCGGGCGATCCCGGCACCGCGGTTCTGCGTGCTTGCGCGGACGTGGCGGATGTGGTCAGCTTCAACATCTACGCTCGCCGCGTACCCAGTCAAACCTGGATCGATGCCGGATGGAACCGACCGTTCATAATCGGCGAGTTCCACTTCGGCGCACTCGATCGAGGCATGTTTCACACCGGACTCGTCCCCACGCGAAACCAGGACGAGCGTGCTGCCGCCTATCAAGAGTACATCCGCAGCGTCGCTCGTTGCCCGCTGACCGTCGGTGCTCACTGGTTCCAGTACATCGACGAACCGATCACCGGACGCTTCTTTGACGGAGAAAACTATAATATTGGCTTCGTCGATGTCACCGATACCCCGTATCCCGAACTGGTCAAGGCCGCTCGTCAGATCAATCGCCAGATCTACCCATTGCGAGCCGCGATCGAAAGAGTGGAATCACGGTAAAGCTTTGGTCGAGTTCTTATGGGCATTACGCTTGATGCTCGATCACCGGATTGGCCAGCACCCCCAGTTTCTCGATCTCGACTTCCACAAGATCCCCCGGCTTCAAAAAGATGCGGGGTTTGCGCGCCATCCCGACACCGGGCGGCGTGCCCGTGAACAGGACGTCGCCCGGCTTCAACGTGCATACCCGTGACACGTAATGGACCAGATGGGCGATGGGAAAGATCAGTTGGCTGGTGTTGGAATGCTGGAGGGTCTGGCCATTCAGGCGCAGGCGGACCTCCAACGCACCCGCATCACCGACCTCGTCAACCGTCACCAGGTAGGGGCCCATCGGAGCGAAGGTGTCGAACGTCTTTCCCAGCAGCCATTGCCCGCTGGATTTGTGCAATTGCCAGTCGCGAGCCGACACGTCGTGACCGCAGGTATAACCCGCAACATGCTGCATGGCCTGCGACTCGGGGATGTCCCGTCCCCCGGTGCCGATCACCACGACCAATTCGGCTTCGTAGTCGACTTGGTCGCTGATCGCAGGCAGCAGAATCGGGGACTGGTGCCCCGTGACCGCCGTCGGAAACTTGTTGAAAACCACCGGTTCGGTTGGGGTCGGCAAGCGAGATTCGGCAGCGTGGTCGGCATAGTTCAAGCCGATGCAGATCACCTTCTCCGGATCGGGGACCGGGGCCAGCAAGCGCAGCGACCGAGGCTCCAGCGGTTGGCCCGCTTGGACGGCCGCCCGAGCCCGATCCAAACCCGCCGGCCCCAGCCGCAACAACTCGCGCATCGTCGGCGGTAACTCGGGATCGGCCAGATTCAGATCAACGTAGTAGTCGCCTCGACGGCCAGCAACTCGCGATCCCGTCTCCGTAGCATAACTGATCAGTCTCATGATGGTCTTCGACTCCTTCGGCATGGTTTCAAGGTAGGTACGCTCCCGGACTCTTGTATCTTGTCAATCATGGCCGCGCGGCCTGCGAGTGCAAGGGGGCGGGAGTCGTTTTCGGCCAACGATTGACCACCTGGTACGGGGCGGGTGTTGATAGGCGGAACGAGCAAATCAATCCCTCATGATCCGCGGTCGCGAAGTTCCAGGATCCGTGGTGATTCCGAAGTGGAAACGCTGAGCATCGTAGAATCGTTCGCGGAGTTCGAAATTCTCGTAGGAGATACCGCCGGGGATCGGCTGCTTGGACATCCAATACGTGTAGCGAGCGTTGACTGCTACGTGCAGATCGTCGCGCCAATGACCGGCCGGCTTTCGCCAATACTGAGTCACGGGAAATCCGCCATAATACCAGTGCGTCCGTCGCGGAAACGGTTCGATGGCCGAGGGGTCTTGCTCATCGGTCGTGATCGCGACCAGCACATCGCCCGCTACGTTTCGATAAAGCTGGTCCAAGGGGAACAAGTGATGATCCGTGAACGCGGCCTCGCGATAGTCCGGATACAGGTCCAGGCTGCTGACCACGCGATCGTCGAGCCACAGATGGCGCGCCCGCGCTTTGTTGCCCATCGTGGCGGTCAGGATGCAATAGTCCATCGGGGCGCTATCCGAATGAGCATGAACCGTCAACTGGAGTTCATCGGGCAGGTCGCTGCGTTGTGTGATCGTCAACCAGACATGAGCTCCGTTCAGAAACCGTTCGACCTGTACCTGGACTTCCAGGCTCTCCACCCCCGTATCGCACCGGGTCAGACGACCTGCCTGCCAGGCATCGCCGTGATCGGCGGGAGATGCAGGCCGAGCCACCCAGAATCGTTTGCCTTGCAGATCGTCCAACTGGCTGGGCTCCAGTTCACTATAATGTTTGCGGCCATTGACGATCGGTTCCACCGCGATGAAGTTCAGCAGATCCTCTTGCCCGTCGGGCAGCACGGGGTAGCGGATGCGGATCAGTCCGCGAGGTCCATCGTCGGGTTTGCCTGTCGGTGGCGCCAGCCCCCACATCAGATGGCCGCGTATGCCCCAAGCCCATCGATCGGTGTTCTTGCCAGAACGAATCCACTCGATGCTGGCCGATTCGTGCTGCGTATCGACGGCGATCTGCCCGGACTCAGCCAACGGTTCCCGCAGGGCGCCGTTCCGCTCGGCCCCCGACACGAT
>REEF01000635.1 GCA_007695205.1 Planctomycetaceae bacterium | reverse complement strand
TTGATTCGGCCAGGGCTTCTGCCGAAAGAAAGTGGATAGGCCGCGCGCATCTCGCACTGTGGCCTGTTGTCCGTTCGGGCACTATTCTCGCGGCGCAAAGGACCAAAGACGATGAGCCAAATGGGCGTTGTCAAGTTCAGTTACCTGGCGTACCTCTCCCAGCCAGCATCGGATCGGCCCATCTACAAATGGCTGAACCAACATCCGGTCAGCAAGATCGTCGAACTGGGAGTCGGCGATGCCGTGCGCACCCGCCGCATCTTCGAGTTGGCCGTGGCCATTCAACCGAACAACCCGATCCAATACACGGGGATCGATCTGTTCGAGGCGCGCCCATCCGGGCAAGAGCATTTGACGCTGAAAACCGCCTATCGACTGCTGCGCGCGTTGCCCGTTCGATCGCGACTGGTCCCAGGCGATCCCTACACGGCGCTGGCTCGCATCGCCAACGAGTTGACCGGTACCGATCTGCTGATCATCGCCAGCGACCAGGACCCCGAGCAACTCAAGCGAGCTTGGCCATTGGTGCCCCGCATGCTGCACCCCACCAGCCAGATCTTCCTGGAACGGGTGGCGAAAAAGCAACCGCACTTCCAGCCGCTGAGCCAAACGGAACTGGCCAAGCTGATCGATACAACAAGACGCCAAGACCGGGCGGCTTAAAGAAGAACCCAGCCAAGAAGCACATCGTTCAAGCAGTCTTCGTGTACAAACAATAAGTGTGCTACGCCGAGCACGCTGGTGTACGGCCAGTACTGCTGCGTTTCTACCCGTCCGCCTCCACCGACTCCGTACCGGAAACGCCGCCGCTGGATGCGGTTTTTCGAAGACGCCCACTTAGTGGTCATCAGCTAGCGATCTTGCCGCGCGGCGTGATTTCAAAGAACAGCTCGGAACGGCAGAACCGAATATCGAACTCCATGAAAAAATTGGTCTGGCCAAAAATAACCGGAACACGGTTGTTCCGGGTCCACGCAAACGCCAGCCGTATGGGTGCGAATCGTCGGATCGTCCCGATAAGCAGAATTGCGCGAGCCTCGGAGTCCGCCATGTTGCCGCCGAGCCGTACCGGGACGATCTGCTGCTCCCAGACGGCTCCCAGTTGCAGTCCGACATCGTACGGAAGGACATTTAGGGTCGAACCGCTGTCGACCAACGCCGATACCTGGGTTTCGCGACCGCCAAATCGAAGGGTGATCGGTGCGTACGGCAATGCACTGGCGGAGCCGAGTAACGGATCGGCCTCGATGTACTCGAAACGTTCCGTCGGCGAGGTAGTCACGCAGCCTGCTCCTCGTCTAACAACCGCATAAGTGTTGCCGCACCCTCGAACGCATCGTAGGGCGACCAGATCGGGTACGCCTCGTCGGAAGGTGCCAACATGTCATCCTCCTCGCAGGCGACATCTGCGGCCAACACCTGGATAGCCCGGAGCTTGTCGGCACGCGGCAACCCATGCAACGCCGGGAGTAACTCGGACAGCGTCATTCACCGGTCTCCTGCTGGTCAAACCTTTTGGCTGTAGAAAAACAAATTGCAATCTATCCTGCCTGCTCCCGTGCAAAGATCGCCGGGTTCAGGACGACTCGGCCACGGGTTCAGGCGGGTACGTGGGGTATTTTAGCCGATGTCCGTGACCTGTGTCAAACGCGCCGACAGGCTCGATGGGCTCGGCCCATGGCCCCAAGGGCCGCTGAGACGCCGATCCATGACGAAAATGGCGAAATTTGTCAGATCAGTCCGTACCGGGAACGCCTCCGCTGGATGCGGTTTCTCGAAGTCGCCCACTTGGTGGTCATCAGCTAGCGAGAAAGTACGTGGCGAAGATGCGGAACCAGTTGTCCCAAGAGCGGGTTCGCACTGAGAAGCTACGTGCCCAACTCAGTGGCAGGACCAGCCCATCGAGATCCGCAGCATCCTGCTGTCGGAGATCAACGACGACCGGGGCTTGTCGTTGCTGATCGACATCAACGAGACGATGGCTATCCTCGACATCGTTTTTCTTCTTCCAAAGTTCATCACTCATTGCCCTTCTTGTTGCCGCCTCGCTACACTACCGCATTGTCTCGTTGCGTTGTCAGGATGATCCGTCTATTTGGAGCGGCAAGTGGTATTCCGCAGAAGCATTTCGATACGATCGTTGACCCATTCTCTCTTGTGGACCCCCTGTTTGGCAGTGATTGCTGCAGCCGGTTGTGGCTCTGGCACCGGGGATCCCGAGATACCTCGACCGGTTCGCGCGGTGAAGGTCGCCGATGTCGTTGGGCTGCGCAGCCGCACCTTTCCGGGCAGAGCGGAAGCGGTCGACGAGGTCGATTTGTCGTTTCGTGTCACGGGCCAGGTGATAAAACTGCCGGTTCGGGTGGGAGATCGGGTGGCAAAAGGCGATCTGCTGGCCGCCCTGGATCCGATCGATTATCGAACCGCTCTGGATCTGGCTCGTGGTAATCTCATGCGTGCTGAGGCGGAGTTAGCCGCGATGGAAGCCGGAGCCCGACCTGAGGAAATCCTGCAATTGCAGGCCGGATTGAGCGAAGCGGAGTCCAGTTTGGAGCGAGCGGAGGCGGAACATCAGCGGAATGTGGCGTTGCGGGAACGCGGGGCCGTCTCGCAATCGGAATTCGATCTCTCCAGGACGATGCGGGATCGATCCGCCGCCCAAGTCAAAACGGCACAAGAGGCGTTGCGGATCGGCCAGGTGGGAGCACGGAAAGAGGATCTTCTGGCCAAGGCAGGTGAGATCAAGGCCCTGCAAGCCATGGTAACCGACGCCGAAAATCGCTTGAGTTTTACATCGATCATGGCGCCGTTCGAAGGCGGGGTTGCCGCTCGATTCGTGGACAATTTTCAGACGGTCCAAGCCCAGCAGCCGATTCTACGGCTGCTGAATACTGCCAGTATCAAAATCGTTGTTCAGGTGCCGGAGAGCGCTATCTCGCTGGCGCCGCTGGTCGAAAAAGTGACATGCTGGTTCGATGCGTTTCCCGATCGCGAGTTTGAGGGCCGCGTTTTCGAAATCGGCACCGAAGCCACTCGCACGACCCGCACCTTTCCCGTGACGGCGCTGATTGACCAACCCGAGGACGTCAAGATCCTGCCGGGCATGGCGGCCCGGGTGCAGGCGGTCGTGGATGATTCGATCTCCATCGACCAGCACCAACTGACCGTTCCCTTAGGAGCCGTGTTCGCCCCGGACACCCAGCGGCAGAGCTACGTCTGGCTGGTCGACGAGCAGAATCAGACCGTTAGCCGCCGCTCGGTGCAGACCGGAGCGATCTCTTCGCTGGGCTTGACGATCCTGGAAGGCATCGAGCCGGGCGACTGGGTCGTGACAGCGGGCGTCCATTCGCTTCGCGAAGGCCAGCGAGTCCGATTGATGACGGAATAATGAAGGAGCTTGCCATCTGATGAATCTTCCCACGCTGGCTATTGAAAAACGATCCATCACCGGCTTTGTCACTCTGCTGGTTCTGGTGGGCGGCCTGTTCTGTTATTTCCAGTTGGGCCAATTGGAAGATCCCGAATTCACGGTCAAAACAGCGTCGATTGTCACGGCATACCCGGGCGCCAGTCCGGAGCAAGTGGAATTGGAGGTGACCGATCGCATCGAGACGAAATTACAGGAGATGGCCGAGGTCAAGCAGATCTATTCCACTTCGCAAGCCGGTTTGTCGATCATCAAGGTCGACATCAAGGACGAATACTGGTCGGATCGGTTGCCGCAGGTCTGGGACCTGCTCCGCAGCAAAGTGCGCGACATCGAGGACTCGCTGCCACCCGGGACCAGCCGCCCCGATATCGGTGACGATTTCGGAAACGTATTCGGGTTCCTACTGGCGATCACCAGTGACGGTTTCGACCCGTCCGAACTTGAGTGGTATGTCAAGACGCTACGTAAGGAATTGAGCCTGGTCCCCGGCGTGGCTCGTGTCGACCTGTGGGGCGAGCCGGAAAAACGGGTCTTTATCGACGTCACCGAACCACAGCTATCCCAGTTGGGGCTGACCCCCGAACAGTTGATATCGACCTTGCGGACCCAAAACCTGGTGGTGAACGCCGGGCGAGTAGATTTCCAAACCACGCGGATGCGGATCGCGCCGACCGGTGAGTTCGAATCGCCTGAGGCCATCGGCGAATTGGCGGTGGCGGGGATCAGTCTACCAAGGCAAGGCGACGGGCCTCGTCGTGACGAGATCATTCGCATCCGGGATTTCGCCACCGTCTCCTTCGGCTATGCCGATCCGCCGACTCGCCTGCTTCGACACAACGGCTTGCCCGCGATCGCGATGGCGATCGCGCCGCGATCGGGTGTCAATGTGGTCCACGTCGGTCGTGATCTTGACGCACGCTTGGAGGAATTAAAGGCGGAATTGCCGATTGGCATCGGCGTCGAACACATCTCTTGGCAGTCGGATTCTGTCAGCGAGTCGGTCAATGCGTTTGTCGTCAACCTGTTGCAGGCCATCGTGATCGTCTTTGTGGTGGTCGCGATCACGATGGGGTTGCGTGTCGGCCTGATCATCGGTGTCAGCGGCTTGATCTTCCCCATCCTGGGCAGCTTCATCGTGATGTGGATGTTGCATATCGACCTGCAACGTGTCTCGTTGGGCGCGTTGATCGTCGCCATGGGCATGATGGTGGACAATGCCATCGTCGTGGTCGACGGGATCGTCGTGCGGCTGAGTCAAGGCATGGACCGCCGCCGGGCTGCGATCGAAGCGGCCAGCCAACCGGCCGTCGCCCTGTTCGGGGCGACCGTGGTGGCTTGCATGGCTTTCTTCCCGATCTTCGCCTCGACCTATAGCACGGGGGAATATGCGGGCAGTTTGTTCACGGTCGTTGCTATCTCCCTACTGCTTAGCTGGCTGTTCTGCCAGACGGTCACTCCCGTGATGGCCCTCCGTTGGTTACCGTCGCCCAAACCAGGCCAAGAGCAGACGGACGTTTACCAAACGCCATTTTTTTGCAAGTTTCGCACGATGCTGCAGTGGGCCATCCGGCGACGGATCCTGTTCCTGAGCGGATTGACGGTCTTGTTGGTGGCTTCCAGCTTCGGTTTCCGCTTTGTGCCGCAGTTGTTCTTTCCCGACTCCAGTCGCCGTCAGATCATGATCGATTATTGGGCACCGGAAGCAACCCGTATCCAACAGGTCTCCAACGATCTGGAAAGGATCGAGCAATTGTTGAGCGAGCAGCCGACGGTTGCTAGTATGAGCACCTTCATCGGACAAGGTCCGCCACGGTTCTATCTGCCGGTCGCCCCCGAAGATCCCAATCCTTCGTATGCACAGATTGTGGTCAACACCCATACGCTGCCGGATGTCGACGAACTGATCGCGGTGCTGGATCCCTGGATGGTGGAAAACGTGCCGGAAGCGATGGTCCGAGTCCGAAAGTATGCCGTTGGGGCGTTCGACGATTGGAAATTGGAAGCCCGATTCAGCGGCCCTGCCAATGCGGGCCCTGATGAACTGCGGCGACTGGCCGAACAGGCCAAGGATATTCTGCGCGCCAGCCCTCTGGCAAAAGAGGTGCGGACCGACTGGCGGCAACGAGTCCGGAAACTGATCCCGCAATACAATCAAGAGCGCGGACGCTGGAGCGGCGTCTCACGAGACAACCTGGCGCAAGCCACTCGTCGAGCCCATGACGGCATTCCGGTCGGCCAGTATCGCGAACAGGACGACCTGATCCCGATCCTGTTCCGGAACGTCGAGGCAGAACGGCGCACCGCTGCCGCGTCGCTGGAATCCGTCCAGATTGTCCCGGACCTGTCTTCCACCACGGTCCCTGTCTCTCAAGTCATTGATGGGATCGATCAACAGTGGGAGGATCCGATGATTCGCCGTTGGGATCGGCGGCGGGCGATCACCGTCCAGTGCTCGCCCAACGGAGTGACCACCCCGACCCTGTGGTCTTCGGTCGCAGCGGACATCGAGGCGATCCCGCTGCCGCCGGGCTATCGGATGGATTGGGACGGCGAGCACCGGAGTTCCAGCGAGTCACAGCAGGCCTTGATCCCAGGCATGGTGCCCGCGCTGGTGATCATGATGCTGGTCCTGGTCATGCTGTTCAACGCGTATCGGCCGCCGCTGATCATCTTTTTGGTCATCCCGTTTGTGATGATCGGCATCACATTCGGGTTGCTGGTCACCCGGGTCCCGTTCGGATTCATGGCGCTGCTGGGCGCGATGAGCCTATCGGGGATGATGATCAAGAACGCGGTCGTGCTGTTGGATCAGGTGAACTTGAATCTGACCGAAGGCATGAACCCGATGGATTCCGTGGTCGAGGCCGCCGTCGCACGCTTGCGGCCCGTCGTCAACGCCGCAGCCACCACCGTCCTGGGCATGTTACCGCTGCTGCAGGACGGGTTCTGGGTCTCGATGTCGGTCACCGTCATGTTCGGCTTGGCCCTGGGAACCGTATTGACCATGGTCGTCGTCCCCGTGCTGTATGCTGTCATGTACCGCATCCGCAGCGAGGTTGCCTAGACTCTGTCAGAAAATGAATCTGACCCGAGGGCGAAAAGGACAGGCATTTTTTGCTTGCCATGGGAATGACGGTCCGCTCCGCATCGAAGACGCCCCAGATGGCGAGGTCGCATGATTCACGCCGATGGAATGGACGCAACTCACGTTGCCGCGCCGCCGGTCGAACGATATCAATGCTGCCAAAGATTCGATAACTTCGGGCGCGGGGCACTGACTTGGACCTGCCGCACGATCCGGGGCTCGATCTGCTGGTTTTCCGAGAAGCGGCCGAGCTGCAGAGGTGCGGGTACGCCAAGGCGATCCCGGCACATCGAAGGTTCTGTCCACGAGCGTGTTATTCACGGTTCCGAGGCAACGCAGAACCTAATGGCGACGGCCCTATGAGGCAAACCTTCACGTACGGATTGCCGATCCGTCCTCCTTTATTTGTGTAACCATGGGGCTTAAGCGTCGCAAGCGGAACGGCAGAAGGGGGGTGTTGTTGGTGGTTAGCTGCTTGCGTGTGCCGCAGTGAACGGTTATTCTGAATATATTGGTTTGGATTTTCGTTTTCTGGCAACGATCTCAAAGGTGAAAGCATGAGCAAAAAAAGTCGAGGCATGCCGCGCCGCACATTCCTGAAGGCTGCTGGATCAGCGGCAGCCGTTGGTGCCGTGGCCGTGCCGCAGATAATTCCCTCGGGTGTGCTGGCGACGCCCAACCGGCCGGGCGCCAATGATCGGATCACATTCGGGCACATCGGCGTCGGCGGAATGGGCGGCCATCATCTGCGCGACATCGTCAGCCGAGTCGGACGCGGTCAGACGCATGTAGCGGCCGTCTGCGATGTGGACGATCGACGATTGGAGAACGCGTCACGTACCGCCGGACCCCAAGCCGATTGCTATCGCGATTACCGTGATGTGTTGGACCGCGACGATATCGATGCTGTGGTGATTTCCACGCCCGACCACTGGCACGCGGTGCAAACGGTGCATGCGGCCGAGCGGGGCAAACATGTGTATGTCGAAAAGCCCGCCTGCTGCACGATCGAGGAAGGCATCGCGATGATCGAAGCGGCGAACAAGGCGGGGATCGCCGTCCAGGTCGGTTCCCAAGGTCGCAGCCAGCCGGAGGCCTATCTGGCGCATCGCTACCTGGCGAACGGCAACATCGGGCGAGTGCACCGAGTCGATTGTTTCCACTATCCCAGCCCATCGGGCGGAACGGCGCCGGATCGCGAAGTGCCGGCGGAACTGGACTGGGATCTTTGGCTGGGGCCGCTCCGCGATCGACCGTTCAATCCGGGTTACTGCCATGGCACGTTCCGCTGGATGATGGAATCGGGCGGTGGCCAGATCCGTGACCGCGGGGCGCATGTGATGAGCTGTGCCATGTGGTGGATGAACGCCGACGGCACCGGTCCGGTCGAGGTCGAGGCGACAGGCGAAGCGCCCACCCGCGGGTTGTGGGATTCGGCGGTTCGTATCAACGTCACGTACACGTTCAAAAACCCGGACTGGGTGCTGACTTGGAATCAGCCGGGAGATCCGCCTCCGCCCGAGGAGCGGACGGGACGCGAGCCAGGTGGTCGGATTTCACGTCCGGGATACGGGGCGGTGTATCAAGGCGATGAGGGCACGTTCACCCATTGGGGCGGTGACGGCGGCACTTGGGCCGAACGCAAGGCCCGTGAATGGGAACCCGGCCCGAACGCAGTCGACGTGTACCGCAGTCCGGGGCACATGGAGGACTGGTTCGAAGGCATCAAGACGGGCAAGAAGACGATCATGAACGTCGAAGCCGGCGTGGACGTCGCGATCCTGACCGTCCTGGGCAATCTATCGTTCCTGCTGGGTCGCAAGCTGCAGTGGGATCAGAGCCGCCGTGAGATCATCGGCGACGAACAGGCTCAACGCTTGGCGGGTCGCCCGCAACGTTACCCCTACGCTCTCTAAACCCGACTCCCGCTACTACGAGAAGGATGCTATCGATGGAAGAACTGACTCTCGATCTGTTGATTGAAAAGATTCAAAGCAGCGATCACGCTGAACGAGCAGCGGCTCGCGATCATGCCGGTCCCGTCGGCGCCCGGGCCATGGTGCCGCTGGCCAAGATCGCCGCGACGGGCGAACTGGAAATCGCGCGCGCGGCGAACCGTGCCATGCAAAACCTGGTGTACTATGCCGGTCGTCCGGGCGCTGAAGACGAGGCGAAAGCCGTGTCGCTGGAGTTGTTGAAACTGCTGGGCGATGATCAACCCATGCAGTTGCGGCGCGATGTGCTGTGGATGACATGGCAGATCGCCGACAGCCAGGCGGTCGGGCCCGTGGCCGAGTTGTTGGCCATCCCGGATCTGCACGAAGATGCCCGCATGGCACTGGAACGCTTGCCGGGCGAGGAAGCTACGGCCGCGTTGCAAGCGGCGCTGGCAACCGCTGCGGACGAGGACAAACCGGCGATCGCGCATTCCTTGCGGGTGCGAGGCGTCGAGGTGCCCGGGGTGCCGGACTTGCGGCTGAAACCGGTCAAAGAGACCTCGGTCCAGCCGGTTGGCCGTTAGGCCGATCGACAGAAGTTCCATGACCGCCAGGACGGGCAAAAAAAGTCCTGGCGGTATGTCGTCGATCGCCCGCCGCTTTCGTCGGCCGGGACGATCGAAGTAGTTTTTACCTAGGGAAGAAATGGTGAGAGAAGTTCGCATGCCTGAGAAAGACGTGCCCCTCGGTTTTTCGTCGACTGAACACATCCAGCGCCGATCAAAGGTTGCAAGACCGTTCGGCTGTCCCATGGCAGGTGCGTCACCCGCTTCTGACAGCGCCCGCCGCGTGTCAATGCACGGCTGGACTGGATTCACCATCCTGCTGGTGGTTTGCGGGCTTCTCACGCTACCGACGCTGGTCGGTTGCTCGCCGGCGCCGTCTCCCACCGTCACGCCCTCCGAGCCGGCAGACGCCGATCGCGATGGGACCGAGCTGCTTGATACCGCCGATCCGTCGCTCGAATCGCCTGAGGACCAGCAGGCTCGCGACGCGGCTGCGGCGTTGGCGCCCGTGCTGAAAAAGATCCAGGAGTGGGGCGGGCGCGTCCAGGTGGACCAGGCGGGACGGTTGATCGAGATCGATCTGCTGCCAGCCAGTCTGTCGGATGATGAAGTCCAGCAGTTGGTCGCGGTGCCGATGCCGGATCTGCGAGTGTTGCGGTTGCGAGGCCTGGGGATCACCGACGAAGCGATGCCCGCAGTAGCCCGGCTCAGCACGCTGACCACGCTGGATCTGGATAACGTCGCAGTGACCGATGATGGCATCGAACATTTGACGGCACTCGATCAAATCCAATCGTTGCGTCTGCACCGCGCGACCCGGTTGACCGATGACGTCATCGAACACTTCCAGCACTTTCCCCAATTGGAAACACTCCGGTTGACCGACAACGACAACATCAGCGATTTTGGCTTGGAATCGTTGGTCCAGTTGGATCAATTGCGGACGCTGGATCTGGATGGCTGCAACTCGATCGGCGATGACGGGCTCAGGATGCTGGCCGAGATGAAGAATCTGGATGCGCTGTATCTCCGCAGTCGAGCATCCAGCGAAACGGGCCTGGAGTATCTGGCGACCATGTCACAGCTTCGTAGCCTGGCCGTCAAGGATTCCATGGCCATCTGCGACTTTGGTCTGGAATTCATCAGCCAGATGACCGGGCTGGAAGAGCTGTCGTTAGCTCAGGCCTACCAGGTGACCGATCACGGTTTGCAGCATCTGGAGGGTCTGACCAATCTGCGGCGGTTGGACTTGAGGCGTCTGGCCTTGAACGGCAGCGGGTTGGTGCATCTGAAGGACATGAAGGAACTGGAATTCCTCGATCTGGGCGGGGCACCGCTCAGCGACGAAAGCCTCGAGCACCTGAAAGCCTTGCCCCAGCTTACCGTGTTGAACGTGATGGCCACCCCGCTGACCGACGAGGGCATGCGGCGGTTGGGCGAATTGTCGGGGCTGCGGACGTTGATCTTGCGGGACGTCGAGATCTCCGATGCGGGTGTCGAGCATCTGACCGCCATCAGTAACCTGGGCCGTCTGGAGCTGCGCGGTGTGCCGATCACCGATGCGGCGGTGCCCCATCTGGGAAAATTCAGCGAACTGCGCCAATTGGACATCGCCCAGACCAAGATCACCGAAAAAGGGCTGGCCAAGCTAAAGGAAATGCTGCCCAACACGCGGATCGCTTACTAAAAAAGTCCCGCAATTGGGGTCAGGTCTTGACTTATAACTTATCAGACGCGCGCACTCTGCTATGACAAAGAAGACCATAAGTTATAAGTCAAGACCTGACCCCAATCACGATCCGTAATCTTTTCCGGAACGGGCAGCCAGGATGATCAGCATCAAGGCAGCGATCATCAGCACCATGCTGATCAGATAGGGCAGCATCAGAGCAGCCCTCAGCATCGGGATCCCCAGGCCGGCGCCCAGGATTCGAGCCAGCGCGTTGACGCTCTGGCCAACTCCCAAGATCGCGCCCTGCTTCTCCGGGTCGCTACGTCGGGATAGCAGCGAGTTCAGAGTCGGTTGCATCAATCCGGCGCCGCTGGTGATGATGCCCAACGCCACCATCAGCAGCGATGCCGAACCTTGCTGGATCGCCGCCAGGGCTACCGCGAAACCGGCGATTTGCAATGCGGCGCCCCAACCTGCCAGCTTGCCCTCGGAGACGCGTCCTGCCAGGCGGCGGACCAACAGGCCTTGGGCCAGCGTCATCGTAAATCCGATGTAGGCGTAGGTCAAACAGACCTGGCCCCAGGTAAACTGGAACGGGCTGGCCTGCGTCTCGGCACTGCCCTTGATCAGCATGGACAGCGTGGTCTCGAAGTTCGCAAAGGAAAAGATACAGACGAAGATCGCTGTTAGCAGCATGCCCACCGAGGCAACGGACAAGGCCTGCCGAAACTCTTGCCAACGGAGTCCCGCCGGCGCCGCCGATCGACTGTCGGGCTTCAATGATTCCGGCAATTTCCAGATCGCCAGGATCAGGGCGATCGCTGACAGGCCCGCCGCCGCATATCCAGGCCAGGGACCCGGCTCGCCTTTACCGCCTGGAACCGCCAGGAATCCGAACAGCGGCCCAAAGGTGAACCCCATCCCGAACGCCATCCCGATCAACGCCATCCCTTTGGAACGCTTTTCCAGTGAAGTCGAATCGGCGATGTAAGCCTGGGCCGTCGGGATCGTCGCCCCGGCGATCCCGGCTCCGATCCGTGAGACAAACAACAGTTCGATGCTCCGCATGACCGTCGCGATGCCGAACAACAGGTAAAAGGTCACCGAACCGGCCAGTCCGATAATCAAGACAGGCCGACGCCCGATCCGATCCGATAACCGGCCCCACAACGGAGCGAACAGGAACTGCATGACCGAAAAACTGGCCATCAGCAGTCCCAGTCGCCATCCACTGGGATCGACGGTGAACACGTCGGCATAGATCGGCAGCAAAGGCAGCACCATGCCGAAACCCAGCAGGTCGATGAACACCGTCAGAAAAACGACCAGCAGCGAGCCTCGGCGGGGTTCGTCACGCATGCAGAAAACGTCCTGAAAAAAACTGGGAATGCCTACAGGCCCCCAATTCTAAGCCTTCGTGCCTGGTCTGCAAGGCGTAGGGACCACCCGCGCTCGGCGAGGTTCTCCGACCCCGCGCTCGGCGAGGGTCTCCGACCCCGCTGAAACCGCCGACCGAAGGTCTCACGCGATATGAGAGACCTTCGGTCGGCGGGATGGCTCGGTCAGACCGGCCACCGCGTTGCGGGTAGATTATTCTCTGCGAGTTGCCTTATCGCCGGACCGCCAGGAGTCTAAGCTTTGTCTGAAAAGGGGTCTGACCCTTTGGAGGGCACGCTGAAAACTCGGG
>REEF01000602.1 GCA_007695205.1 Planctomycetaceae bacterium | reverse complement strand
TGCTGATTACGACTACCAGGACGACGAAGCGTTTGCTTACGACGCCAACGGCAACAGGACGATGACCGGCTTCGTCACAGGCGACAACAATCTGGTCCTGTCCGACGGCGTGTACGATTACCAGTACGACGCCGAAGGCAACCGCACTCGCCGCACGCACATCTCCAGCGGCGAAGTCACCGAGTACGACTGGGACAACCGCAGTTGGGGTCCAGTTGGGGTCAGGCTTGCACTTTACACTTTGCGGGAGTGGCGAATTGAGGTAGCGTGAAGGCATCGCACGAGCGCCGCAGTTGAACTTTCCGACCGCAAGCGGTTCCTGCGCCAACTCGAGGACTAACGTCGCAACTCACGCGTTGCGGCTGTACGCTTGGCTGCTGATGGACAACCATCATCATCTGCTGACGGTGACCCGGTACATTCACCTCAACCCGATCAAGACCGCCGCGTGCCGGCGTTTGGGCAAGGCCGAGCGCGTGCGGCGACTGGAAGGCTACCGGTGGAGCAGCTACCGGGGATACGTCCATGCGTGCGTCATGGAAGACGACGAACCCTTGCTGGAAGCGATGCGTGCCAGCCGATATGCCATCGGCGAAGCGGGCTTCATCGAGGACACCGAGCAGCGGCTGGGCGAGTTGCGAACGGGCAGGGTGCAGGATGACTTGGCGGTGGAATTATCCTGCATGCGGACCGGCGAAAGTGGGCGGACGGTGGGGCTCCATTACGGCGGCATCAGTACTTCGGCGGTCGCTAATATCCGGCGGACGGTGCGTGAAGCCCACTTCGATATCCGGTCCGACCTCGACCATTTGCTGTCCCACATCCGCACCGCCCACATCGAGAGTATTGCAAACGGACAAAAAGTGCAAAGTGCAAGCCTGACCCCGATATCAAAGTAGCAGGCACACTCCGTGTGCCGTAGCCGCAGGAGCGGCGAGTGTTACGGCAGCGGACGGCACACGGAGTGTGCCTGCTACTTTCGAATCTAGCGTCGCCAGCGGCGGAGGGTCAGGTCGGTGATGATCAAAAGCAGCGAACTGATCAGCAGCATGCGCCAGGGATGATAACGGCGGGGGATGGTGCGGCCGTCGGGGTCCAGCAGCGTTTCCACCGAAGGAGCAAAACGCCCGCCTGTCGTGGCGGCGATGGCTTGTAGTAACTCGGTGTCTTGAGCCTGCAAGCGAAGCTCATCAGGGTAGTCGATCAACAGCGATGTGGCGAAAGTCCGAGTCGGCTGATCGAGGCTTTCGACGGTCGCTTCGATCCGATACTCGCCCAGATCAACAGCCTCGAACGTCGCTTCAAAATCCCCGCTGGCCAAGGGGAGCGATTCCAGATCGCGCTGGGTTCCGTCGGGGGTCTGCAGCGTCAAGCGTACGGCGTCGGACAATTCGCGGGAGCCCTCGGGTCGGGCGTCCGCCAATCGAACTCGAGCCGTGTTGCCCTGTCGCTGGACGGATAGCTGCCAGCAGGGCAGGGCAGGGGGGCGCGCGGCGTGACGGACCAGACGTTGCCAGAAATCGGTGTGGCCACGCCATTGCTGCCAGGCCCGATTGTTCGGCCCGATCACATCCGAGGTCACGGCGACGGCGATCCCCGAGCCCAGCGGCCACCAGGCCAGCAGCGGGTCGCGACCAGCGGCCATCAGAAGCTGCTCGGCCTCCGGCTTGGGATTGGTCACCGCGTAACCCGCTAACTGCGGTGCCCCTTCGAAAGGCAACCCGGGCAACGCTCGGAACACGGACGTTTCAAATTGTTCCGGCACTTCGTCGACGGTGGCGGCGCGTGTCTCGCGGACCATCACGCCGGGCACATCCCGAGGGTCATCGCAATGATAATGCCGTCCTCCTGCGATGCGAGCCATTTCGATCAACAGATCCTGCTCGGCTTCGTGGCCCAACGACACGGTCGACAGCGTGACACCGTGACGTGCCATCCGCTGAGCGATCTCCAGATAATCTCCCGGCGCGGGGACGCCGTCGGTCAGCAGGATCATGGTGCGCCGATCCGCGACGGCCTGGATCAGTGCCAGAAAGGCTCGCTCGACCGCCTCGTACATGTACGTCTGGCCGCCAGGATGAAGCGTGTCGATCTTCGCCAACAGCGACTGTTTATCCGCGACCGCTTCCAACTCGGCGATCCACATCGGCCCATCGGAGAATGCCATCACCCCGGCCAGATCGTGCGGTTCCAGCAACTCGATCGATTGCCGAGCGGCCAATCTGGCCAGCTCCATCCGATTCTCTTCTTCCATGGTTTGCGAACGATCGATCACCAACATGATCGCCAGCACGGGTTGACGGGTTTCGATGGCCGCGGCGGCGGTCACGGGCAGCAGCTCTTCCAGTCGAGACTGATGATAGACGGAGTGGCCGAACGTCTTTTCGCCACCCACGACGATCAATCCGCCTGCTTGGCGAAGATAGTCTTCCACGCTTTCGTAGACCGAGTCCTCGATCTGCTGGGGTTCGACATCGGCCAGGACGATCAGGTCGTAGTTTTCCAGGTCCGCCAGACGGGCGGGCAAGCGGTCGGGCGTCTCGGTATCGACGGGCAAGCGGTCGCCGGCCAACGCAGCACGAATCGCTGAATCCTGGGGCGAATGGTCGGTGATCAGCAGGATGCGAGGCGACTCGGCCAGATCGAGCCGCAGACGCCGCACGTTGTTTTCCGGGATCGAGTCCCAGTCCGATTGCAGGATCGCTTGGACCAGCGGTTGACGATCCTGACCGGTGGGGATCGACAGGGAGAAGCGATTTTCGCCAGGAGTCAACTCGACAGTCTGCTCCGCCACCACCTGGCCGTCGATGCTCACCTCGCATCGTGCCGAGCCCGCGTGATTCGACCACGCGACGGCTTCCAAACGAACTTGCCCCGTGATCGGATCGCTGGGGCCGGGAATCAGTTCGACCAGGCAAGCGTCGGGTTTGCTGAACGGCGGCAGCGGAACAACGTCGATCGGCGTCGCGGCCCCGATCGCTTCGCGAGCCACCTGCCCCTGGGTTTCCAGGCCATCGGTGAGCAAGACGATCTGAGGGATCCGATCGTCCGGGATCGACGCGGCCGCCATGCGGACCGCCGCAGCCGGATCGCTGATCATCGGATTCAATGGCGGTGAGGTTTCGGACCGGGTGGTTTCAGCCACCTGAGGGCGATCGGCAAATTCCCAGACGCTCACTTCGTGGTGACGCCGCGCGGACAGTGCAGCCTGAATGAATCGATCAGCGACCTGCTGGCCTTCACCCTGCACGCTACGGCTGCGGTCGACCAGCAACAGCACATGCCGCTTGTCACTGGTTGTTCGCAGCGCGATACCGGCAAAGGCCAGGATCAGCAGCGTCACCGACAGGCAGCGGCAGGCTAGCGAGCCCCAAGCACGCCAGACCGCAGTCGCGGTCACACCGCGCCAAGCGAAGTAGACCAGCACCGGCAACAGGGCCAGCCAGATCAGGCGTGTGGGATGGTCGAATTCGATAACAGCCAGCAAAACCAACCTCTCGTTTCCTCCGCGTTCGAAGCTTCCTCGATCCACCGAATCAAACCAGGAATCGTCGATGATAAAGGCACCATTCGACGGTCAATAACACCAGCGCCAAACCGGCCAGCAGCATCCACAGCGGCTGGTCTCTTACCGGATCAGCCAACGGCAGCGAGTCCGGCGTCAGGGCTTCCGCACGAACCAGGTTGCTGGCCTCGGAATCCAGCAGGTTCACAGGCACGAAGCTCCTCTCCCGATCGTCGTCCGCCAGTTCGGGTGACGTGTCGCCCCGAGTCGCACGCCACTTTCCGACTCGATCCAAAGCGACCAACGGGCCTTCGAAAACCTGCAGGGGGGGTGCCGATTCGTCGAGCCGCTGCATCGTCTGCCCGGCTTCCAATCGGATCACGTCGCCGGTGGTGCCTGCCGCAGCTCGGTCCCAACATTCGGCTCGCCAGACGCGCCCCGCTCGATCGGCAACAATATCCTGGCATGCTTCCGCCGGATCGTCGTCGTCGGCCAGCCAGCGAACGGTCTGCTGCAACCAACGGGCAAAATCGGCTCGCAGAATCAAATCACTGTGCTCGCGCAACGGCGAGGCATGAAGGACCAGCACTTTTCCGGCGGGACGATCCAGGGCACTGATCAGCGGATCGCCCGATGCCGCGACCGCCATGGTCCGGCTGGGCACGTGGAACCGCAGCCGGGACATCCGTTCAAACACCACATGCTTCCAATCTACACCGGCGATCGGTCGGGCGAGGGGATCGACCGAAACGACGGTACCGTCGGTGCCTGTCACATAACCATCGTGATCCCACAGATCGCTGCTGCTTTCCGGATCGATCAACAGCAGCGGTCCCGGCGGTATGTTCTGCGGGACCAGGCGATGGATCATGTAGATAGTTTCAGGATCGAAACGCTCGGGCATCTGCGGACCACCGTCCAACTGGATCGGCGTTATTGTCTGCAGAGCCTGATGCAATGCGCGAGCCACCTGGTCATCGGAGGCGATCCAGCGGACGCGGGGCGAGGCCACGGGATGCAGCCGGAGCTGTGCCAGGTTATCGGCGGCCAGATGGTCGTCCGCCGTCAATCGGGCCTGCAGCAGACCGCCCTGGGGCGCAGAGACCGTCGTTCGATGCCGGATCGTCTGGCCCCTGTCCAACGTAAGGGAAACAGTTTCGGGAAGGGCATCGGCCAGCCCGACATGCAATTCGCTGGCAATCGGCGCATTTCCCCGATTGGCGATTTCGACCAGCACATCCCAGCGATTGGGATCGGCCCGCTGGGGATGGGCGTCCAGACCGGTGATCGCCGCGTTGCGGCTGTCGCCGCCGACCGTCACCAGGCGGACTCCGTGCATCCTTCCGACCGCATCGGCTTCCGGGAACGTCCCATCGCTTAAAACAACCAGGTACGCGTACGGTCGGTCGCGGAGCAGATCTTGGGCGACCGCGATGGCGTCGGTGATCCGGGCCGGACCATCGGTCGGTTCCAGCGCGTCGACGGCCGCCAACAACGATTCCGACGACGCGCCCCAGCGGCCGATGGGTCGGATGATCGACCCGGCGCTCAGGATGACCATCTGTTCGCCCCGTCGAAGATTGCCGATCATCTGCCTAGCCTGGTCCTGCATCTGTTCGAAACGCGAGGGCGATTGATCCGTGGCTGCCATGCTGGCCGACACGTCCAGCACCAGGACCATCCAGCGTCGGCTGGCAACGACCTGCCTGAAGAACGGTTCGGTCAGTGCCGTGACGATCAGCAGCACCAGGACGATCTGGACGGCCAGGGAGATCCAAAACCGCAAGGTGAACCAGGCGGGACGGCGAGCCAACGCGCGCTGCCAAAGCGAAAAAGTGGCCACCGGTTGCTGACGATATGGAAAACGCCACAGATACAGCGCGGCCACCAGCGCCGCCAGAACTGCCCAAGCGAAAGATGTCGGATGTTCGAAACCCATCATGCACCTCGTCCAGCAACCATCCGGTTGGTAGCAGAGCGGATCATCCGCATCATCGCCTGTTCCCAGGGCGTACCGGTCCGGGTCTGCGTGATCCCGATCCCGCGCCGTGCGCAATAACTGCGGCAGCCCGCTCGGAATTCGGCAAACACGCGACGGTAATTAACCAGATCGATCTCTTCCAGGTAGACGCGACGCATTTGGCCGTGGACCACGTCCATCAGTTGCACGCTGCCGGCGAAATCCGGTTCGGCCTCGCGGTCGTCGACCACTTGCAACAAGTAGGGCTGAAATCCGTGCAGCACCAGGCGATCGACGGCAGCTTCGAATCCTTCCGGATCGAACAGATCGCTGATCAGGATCGCCAGACCGCGATGCGGCCGATTGCGGGTAAAGGCGTCGATGGCATGCCTCATGCGGACCGGCGCCGAGCAAGGCGGCAGTTGGTCCAAGAACCGCAATAGTTTGGCCAGGCTTGCCAGTCCGCGGACCGGCGCCAATTGGGCCGTGATCCGATCGGCAAAGCCCACGGCCTCGACTCGATCCAAACCGGCCAGGGCCAGGTAGCCCAGCGCCCCGGCCAGGCGTCGCGCGACGTCGAATTTGGCGGGCTGCCCCAGTTGCATGCCAGCGGACGTGTCGACCAGCAGGTGCACGCTCCGATCCTCGCTGCCTCGGAATTGCCGAGTCATCAGCTCGTCGATTCGCGCACACAGATGCCAGTCGACGTAGCGGAAATCGTCGCCGCAGGTGTAATCCGAATGCCCCACGAACTCGCTGCCTCCAGCCCAGCGACGATCCAGGCGTCTTCCCAGCAGTCGGGTTCCCCAATGGCGGCGAGCCATGTCATCCAGTCGAGCGCAGCGATTTCGAAAGGGGGCGTCGAACAGCTTCATCATTTCACCGCGTCTACGACTTCGGCCACGATCCCATCGATGCCTGCTTCCTCGGCATGGCCCTCGAAATTCAAAGCGATCCGGTGCCGGAGCGCCGGCAAGGCCACCATCCGCAGATCCTCCGAGCGTACTTCTTCCCGGCCCGCAACGATCGCCAGGACCTTGGCGGCCAGGAGCATCGCCTGGCCGGCGCGGGGGCTGGCGCCGCGCAGCACGAAACGCCGGACCCTTCGGGGCGCGGCCTGGTTCTGCGGATGAGTCGCCATGACCAGGCGAGCGGCCTGTTGCACCACGCTGTCCGCAACGGGCAATCGCCGGATCCACTGGATCATCTCCGCCAGCCGCGCTGAGTCCAGCACGCGGGCCGTTCGCGGAAGATCGCCGCCGGCGCTGCGCTGCAGCACGGTCGTCAAAGCGGCCTGGTCCAGCACCGACATGTCCAATTTGAAGAAGAACCGATCCTTTTGAGTTTCAGGGATGGGAAAGGTGCCTTCGATGTCACCCAGGCTCTGCGTCGCGATGGCGAAAAACGGCTCGGGCAACGGATACCGCTCGTTGGCCACGGTCAAAGCGCGTTCTTCCAACGCTTCGAATAACGCCGCTTGCGTCTTCGGGGTGGCGCGATTGATCTCGTCAGCCAGCAGCAGATTCGTAAAGATCGGGCCATGCTGGAACTCGAACCGCCGTCTGCCGGCCGATTCCATGATCACGTACGTGCCGATGATATCGGCGGGCATCAGATCCGAGGTGAATTGGATCCGCCGGTAGTCCGTATCGATCAACTCGGCCAGCGTCCGGCCCAGCAACGTCTTCCCGATGCCCGGTGGCCCGTCCAGCAGCACGTGCCCGCCACCAAACAAGGCGGCCAGCGTCAGGCCCAGCGTTTCGTCCTGCCCGACCAGCACGGCGGCTAATCCGTCGCGCAGTTTTTGATAATCACGGCGGAACAATTCCGCTTCCTGTTGCAAATCAGCCGGTTCACTCATCGGTCCAGGGTCTCCTTGTAGCGAGCATCGGTGTCAGTCTGAGCCGTCGACCTCGCGAAGTGCTTGAGCCGCGTAGCGGCGAACAGCCAGATTTTCGTCTTTCAGGGCCCTGCGCAGCAAGGGCAGGGCGGATCGGCCTTGGTCGCCGAAGTCGATCGACGCAAAGGCTCGGAAGGCAACCGCACGTGTGTCCGGATCATCCTGTTCCATCTGCCGGACCACTCGGTTCAGCAGATTGCGTCTAAGGGCGTCCAGCGATTCATTGGATACGGTGTCCGGCGGCAGAAACGCCTCGATCTGCACCAGCGTCCGGGCCGCCGCCATGCGAACCTCGGCATCCTGGTGGTCCAGCAGATCCGTGACCAGCGGCGCCGCCAGCAAGCCCATCTGCGCCAGCGAACGCTGCGCCGTCTTCCGAACGGGCTCGCGCGGATCGGACAACAAGCGGATCAGGGCCGGGGCAGCGAACTGCAGCACCGGCTGGGCAGCCGCGGCGAATTCCGCCCGGTCGATCCCTTCGCGATAAAAGACCGCCTCCCGCAAATCCCCGCTCACTTCGCCCAGCACGTACGCGGCGGGGGCTGGCCAGCGGAGCGAGCCCTGCTGGATGCGTCCGGCAACGGGCTCGATCACCAGCGGTCCCCAGCGGACCAGGATATCGGCAGCGGCGCGGCGCACATCGGATTGAGGATGATCCAACGCCGCGACCACACGCGGCAGAACCCGCTGAGCCGCCGGGCCGATCTGGCCCAACGCCATCAGTGCGTCATAAGCGATCTCGGGCGGATCTTCATCGATCATCGCTGCCAGGAAATCGATGGCTTGCGGCTGCTGGAGGATCCGCCAGAGCGCCAACGCCGCCTGGATACGATAGCCGCGATCCTCGTTCTTCAAGGCGCGTCCCAACAAGGGCACGGCCGCTTTGGCCGGCGGACCGATGCGGCCCAGACTGCGGGCGGCCTCGCGGCGAAAGGCGGCCAGCGGAGCGTAATTGATGTGGCTCGGCGGAAGATCCATCTCGGCGATGATCGTCGGTACCGCCGCAGCCGCAGCCGGACCGATCCGACCCAACGCGTCGACGGCGTGGTCCCGAACCTCCAACGAAGGAGACTGGATCGCGCGAGTCAACGGTTCGACCGCTACGGCCGACGGTGGGCCGATCAACCCCAGCGCCGAGGCGGCCTGACGGCTGATCTCCTTTTCCTCGTCACTCGGGCCCTCGACATGTTGGCTCAAAATCGTCGCCCATTGCTCGACCGTCTTGCCAGCGAAGGTCGCCGGCCGATCCGCGGGGTCGTCGGCAGACACCGGCTTCGAAGCCAGCAGGCACCCGCACAGTAGCAGGCAAATGGTTTTCCAGCGGGTGCCAAGGCGCATGATGTCGTCAGTCCAGTGCAGGCAGGATCAGATCGTGATGCCAATGGTGTTTCAGTTGCTTGACCATCTCGAAAAATCGATCGAAGTTGACCGGCTTACGCAGGAAATGCTCGACCTGCAGCGCCTCAACCCGCTCGCGTGTCTCGTGATCCTCCGAGGCGGTCAGGATCACGACCGGAATGTCGCTCAACTGCGGATTGCCTCGTAAATCTTGCAGGATATCCAGGCCGCTCTTGTGAGGCAGCAGCAGATCCAGCAGGATCAGATCGGGACGTGGAGCCTGGCGGAAGCGGCCCTCCTGCAACAGGAACTCCATCGCCTCGTCGCCGTCCAGGATCAACGTCAGACGATGCTGCAAACCGCCACGCCGCAATGCGCGGATCGTCAATCGGGCGTCGATCAGGCTGTCTTCGACCAACAGAATTTCCATGGGTCGACCGATGTTGCGGCGCATAGTGCAAACTCTCCGACGTGAACGATCTTACTTTCGCAGCACGAGCACCGGGCAGTGACACAAGCGGATCACCCGCTCGGCGACCGATCCCAGCATCAACCGCTTCAGGCCCGTGCGGCCGTGCGAGGGGATCACAAGCAATTCCGCACCCACTTGTTCGGCGTGTTCCGCGATCCGATAGCCCGGGCTGCCGAAATCGATTTCGACCTTGACCTCCGCGTACTTGGCGTCCGACAGACGGCTCCGGATCGCTTCGCTCGCATGACGCCGACGATTCTCGTTGTCGATCATCTGCCATTCCACGCCGGGATCGCCTGCATGAGGCTCGGGCAACACGTGGATCACATGCAGCCCCGATGGTTCGGCCACCAGATCCAGAGCCAGTTCCACCGCAGCGAAGGAATCATCAGAGAAATCGACGGGAACCACCACCGTTCGCTTGGGAAACCAATTCATCGCAGCAAACTCCAAAAAAGGACGATCGTTGTGTGA
This sequence comes from Planctomycetaceae bacterium, assembly GCA_007695205.1. Classification (GTDB taxonomy): domain Bacteria; phylum Planctomycetota; class Planctomycetia; order Pirellulales; family Pirellulaceae; genus SKKK01. The sequence goes on along the minus strand of REEF01000602.1, from coordinate 2,762 downwards.
GCTGCCTGTATTCTACCATACAGTTGCCACAGTGGGTATGCGAATCACGGCACAAGCTCACCTCGGGCTTGCCGAGACCGGTTCGACATGGAAAAATAGGTGCTGCCCCTGGCGTGCAGGAAATTGCATAAACAGTAGGACGGATTGCCAATCCGTCCCACCCCGGTTTTGGTAGGACGGATTGCCAATCCGTCCCACGCGGTTTTTGTAGGATGGATTGGCAATCCGTCCCACGCGGTTTTTGTAGGACGGATTGGCAATCCGTCCCACAAGCGAAATTTGATGCTACGTTGGGGGCAGAGCAGGGGGGTGGAGTCGTTTATAAAGAAAAGAGACCGAATCATGACGCTGTGTTCTGCTGTTCGCACCTGGCTTTGTCGTCTTCTGATCCTGCTGGTGGCCGCTGCATCGGCCGATGCCACCGAACCGTCGGACGCATCGTCTGCGTCCCGGTTCGGTGCAGATACGCCGGGCGGACGCGGAGGGGCGATTATCCGAGTCACCAATCTCGATGCCGCCGGGCCGGGTTCTCTGCGCGCGGCGCTGGAAACCGCCGGGCCGCGGATCGTGGTATTCGAGGTCGCTGGGGTGATCGATCTGAACCGCCGATCGCTTCGCATCGTCGAACCGCGAGTGACCGTCGCCGGTCAAACCGCACCGTCACCGGGCATCACGCTGATCCGCGGCGGTCTGACCATCGCCACGCATGACGTAATCGTCCAGCACCTGCGGATCCGACCGGGGGACGCCGGCCAACCACGACGTAGCGGCTGGGAACCCGACGGGATCACCACGGCGGGCAGCTCGGCCCACGATATTCTGATCGAGCACTGTTCGACCACCTGGGCCACGGACGAAAACCTGAGCGTTTCCGGTCCGCGATTGGAAGGCCCGGAGGGCACCAGCCGGCGGGTGACGATCCGCAACTGCCTGATCGCCGAATGCCTGCACGATTCCACCCACGCCAAAGGCCCGCATTCCATGGGCTCGCTGATCCATGACTTCTGCCAGCAGATCGCTATCATCGGCAACCTGTATGCCCACAACCACCAGCGCAATCCCTACTTCAAAGCCCATACCACGGGCGTGATCGTCAATAACGTGATCTACAATCCGGGCCGCTACGCCATCCAGTTGGGCTTCGCGCCCAGCGAATGGATCGGGGCCCGCTACCTGCCTCGACCGCCGCGCTTGAGCATCGTCGGCAATGTGTACCTGCAAGGCACCGACACGCGTGCCGGGCTGCCGATGGTCGATCGGCCGGGCGAGGTCTATCTGTCGGATAACATCGCGTTGGATCGAGAAGGTCAACCGGTCGCCGTCGCGGGAGCCATCGTCCAGCAACTGGACGAAAAACCCGTCTGGCCGGAGGGCCTCGAACCGCTCCCCGCCGATCAAGTGCTGGAACATGTCATCCGCCACGTCGGCGCCCGGCCGCGGGATCGCGACCCGATCGACCAACGCATCATCCAGCAGTTGATCGACCGCGAAGGCAAGATCATCGACAGCCAGGACGAAGTCGGCGGTTATCCCGAGGTCGAACCGGTCCATCGCCCCCTGCAAGTCCCCGATACGGACGTCCAACAGTGGCTGGACCAGATGGCCGCCGATCTGCAGTAAACCACACCGGTCCATAAGGCCATTTTTCGAACTCTGCATCGAGGAGACATCCATGGATTCTGACGCTTTGACTTTCTTCCAAAAGCTGCTGGCCACGCCCCGACCCTCGGGCTACGAACAACGGGTTCAAGACGAGGTTCGCCAATACGCTTCCGCGTTCGCCGATCAAGTGACGACGGACGTGCATGGAAACGTGATCGTCGGCCGTCAAGGCTCGAAAGACCTGCGCGTGATGCTGGCCGGTCATTGCGATCAGATCGGCATGCTGGTCACCCATATCGACGACAAAGGCTTCCTGTACGCTCAGCCGATCGGCGGCTGGGACCCACAGCAACTGATCGGCCAACGGATGACCGTCTGGACGGCTCGCGGGCCGGTGAGTGCGGTGATCGCCCGCAAACCGATCCACCTGCTGAACGAAAAGGAACGCAAAGAAGTGGTCCGGATGGAGGACTTGTGGCTGGATATCGGCGCGAAGGATCGAGACGATGCGGCAGAGGTGGTCGCCATCGGCGATCCCGTCACCCTGGAACTGGCCTGCCGTGAATTGCGCAACGGGCTGTTCGCATCGCCCGGAATGGACAACGCCACGGGTTTGTGGGTGATCATCGAGGCGCTTCGAAGAACGGCGGGCCAGGCCCTGAATTGCTCGCTGTACGCCGTGTCGACCGTCCAGGAAGAGATCGGGTTACGGGGCGCGACGACCAGCGCTTTTGGGATCGCTCCCCACGTGGGAATCGCCGTGGACGTGACGCATGCTACCGATTGCCCGACGATCGACCAGCGTCAGCAGGGCGATGTCCGCCTGGGCGGCGGCCCCGTGATTTACCGCGGCCCGAACATGAACCCGGCGGTCTCCGAGCGATTGGTCCAGACGGCTCGCGGCTTGGAATTGTCCTACCAATTGGCCGCGATCGGGCGAGCGACCCCCAACGACGCGAACACCATCCAGATCTCGCGATCCGGTGTCGCGACCGGGCTGGTCAGCATCCCCAATCGCTACATGCACAGCGCGGTCGAGACGATCTCGCTGGACGACATCGACCGAGCCGCCGATCTCCTGGCCCACTTCGCCCTGAGCCTGGACGGCGACGAGGACTTCACCCCATCCATCAAGCCAACGCTCACCCAAGACTCGTGAA
>REEF01000926.1 GCA_007695205.1 Planctomycetaceae bacterium | reverse complement strand
GCCATCCTGCACATACTCTTCCGGGGGCAGTAGGCTGTCGGGGTCTTCTTTGGCCAGAATGACGAACTCGTCGATGCATGGAGGGCAGCAGAATTCGTACGTTTTTCCGCCGATCACCCAAGTGCACTCGGGGTTTGCTTTGGTCCGAGTGATCGGACAGAGGGCGTCACCCGGGGCTGGGTTGAAGTCGTGTTTGGCTCGAAATCCAACGTATCTTTCCGCAGCGGTCTGCCGACCGTTGGCCTCGATGTCCGCTTCGGTGTACGCTCCGCCCGGAGTGAGGTACAACTGTTGTGCCTCGCTGTCCGCGAGTCCCATCGGCATGGCCGGTTCCAGGGCAGGCGGCTGGAATCGTACCGTGAATCGTTCGCCATCCACCCGCAGTCCGGCCACCGTCACGTGCAGACGCTGGTCGACCAAGTCCTCGGGTAACTTGCCGCTGAACTGCGAGGTCATTCCTTCGGTGTCGTCGGGTGCCGGATCGGGCTCCAGGGTCAGCACGAAGGCCTGCGTCCCGCCCTCCGGCTTGACGTGCGCCGTCAGCACTTGCTGCTGAACCTCTTGAACTCGTGTCTCGTCACTCCCCAGCGTATACAGTCGCACGGTCCCGCCCTGCTCGAAGACCAGTTCCGCGTGGTACTCTTCGCGGCCGATCGTCGCGACAACGCCGGCGCCCGGTTCGTGTTCGTGTTCGTCAACCGCAGCCGCAGCCCTCTCCTGCGCCTCTTGCCATTGTTGCCGGTCGTATCTTCCGCATCCGCCAGCCATCAGGGCGGCGCTCAGCAGCACGAGCCCCAACCCGTGGACTTGATTCCATCGCAGCATTGTTCACCTCCTCGACATAAAGTCCGTGCGCCAACCGTCTTGCATCCAATGGCAGACGAGCCGCACGAAGTCCGTCCTTCCGCTTGAGGCCCCCTTTACCCATCGGTCCGCGTGGATAAAACAAGAGGTTGTACACGGTCCGAAAAAAACGAAATCGATTTGCGTTAAGCTCCATTTTAGGATCCTACCCCGTTGCTTGACAGCCCCTGATGTCGATGGCTCTGTAAAATACTTGAATAAAAAATACCACAGGGGGGTTTTCGGGCAGTTTTAGCGTCGATACGATTGTGACATTTGCCAAACTTATCAAGGGGTGTTTCGGAAAGTCTAGCGTCTGAAACCGCTCTATAGACATCCTTACTATTAAAGGCTTTTAGTGCAGGGCGATGGGTGTCGTTAATTGGGTGTCGTTAATGCTGAGCAGCCGGTTGGTCAGGTGAAGAGGCCGGAACGCGATGCAAGTTGACTAAGGACTAAGGATGTATGTTGTCTCAGTTTGCCTGAAGCATCCAGTAGAATAGGAGGAGCGACAATGGAACGGCGGACATTGTTGACGTTGGTAGTTCACGGGGGATCCGTGCTGGTGGGGGTGGTCGTGGGGCTGCCGGCGTTGATTGCGGGGGTCTTTCCGGCGTTGCGGCGGCGGCGGGGCGAATCGTGGCGTCCGGTAGGGCAGCTCTCGCAATTTCCGGTCGGTCAGACGCAGGCGGCGGTCATCGAGCACGAACAAGCGGACGAGAGCGAACCGCGTCCGCTTGCTCGTCAGGGGGTGTACGTGTGGCGCCCGACGGACGAGGAGGTGGTCGTGTTTTCCCGTAGCTGCACCGACCTGGGCTGTCCGGTGATTTGGGACGCTGGCAGCCAATGCTTCTATTGCCCCTGCCACGGCGGGATCTTCGCTCGCGACGGGCAGCGGATGGCCGGCCCGCCGGATCGGGAACTCCACCGTTACGTCAACCGGGTTCGCGAAGGCGTGCTGGAAGTGGATGTCTATTCGGTACCGCCGATAGCGTGACGGAAGGGAGGATGCCGTGCCAAGTAAACGGATGAAGGCAATTGCGGACTGGGCGCTCGATCGGTTTGCAGTCAAACAGATCGAGAAGAGTCTGATGGACCGCCGGGTCGCCAAAGGGACTTGGTATCACGGTGACGGAGCAGCGTTGTTTCTGCTGTTCAACTTGTTGCTGATTACCGGCGCCTTTCTCGCGCTGAGCTATACCCCGTCGTTGGAGGGCGCTTATCCGAGCGTCCGCTACATCACCGACCATCAGACACTGGGTTGGTTCGTGCGCGGGCTGCATTATTGGTCGGCGGGGCTGATGGTGGTGATGCTTGTTTTTCACCTTTTCCGTCAGATCCTATTGGGCGGATACAAGTCGCCTCGCGAAGGGACGTGGCTGATCGGCGTGTTGCTGTTCTTCGTCGTCATCGCGACGTCGCTGTTAGGCTACGTGTTGCGGTGGGACGAGCGGGCCATCTACGGCTTGCGCGTGGCACTGAACCTGATGTATCGGGTTCCGGTGATTGGCGAATCGCTGGTGTTGGTGGTTCAGGGCGGACCCCACATCGGCTCGCAAACGCTGCCTCGCATCTACGCCGTCCATGTGATCTTTGTGCCGCTGTTGCTGTTAGCGCTGGTCGGTTACCACATGTACCTGGTTGTGGTGCACGGCATCACCGGTCCGACCGAACGGACGCGGCCCGTGGCCAGCAGCGAGGAGCAAAGAAGGTTGTACAAGGCGGACGCCATGTCCGAGGAACGAGGGGAGATATTTTTCCCCTATACGGCCGCCAAGTCGGGAGCGATGGCGGGTGTGGTCTTTCTGGTGGTCGTGGTGTTGACGCTGGTGCTGGGGCCCGGCCGGTTATATCCGGAGGCGAATCTCGTCGAGCCTTCCTATCCCATGGAGGAGTGGTGGTGGTCTTGGTACAGCGCACTGGCCGCCCTGCTTCCTCCGTGGCTGGCCACGACGTTCTATATCGGGTTTCCGATCGTGTTGTTCCTGCTGCTGGTATCGTTGCCGTTTCTGGACCGCTCGCCTCGTCGCGGGTTGCGCAATCGACCGGTTGCCGTCGCATTGGTGAGCCTCTGTGTGATCGTCATCCTGTCGTTGAGTTCGTTGCGGGCGCGTTCACCCTGGACGGCTTATCCTCGTGCGGAACCGCCGCCGGTGCCCGACGGCGTGGTATTGTCGCCGCAGGCCGAGCAAGGGCGGCAATTGTTTGCCCAATATGGCTGCAACAGTTGTCATCCGATCGATGGCCACGGGCCGCAGTTTGCCCCCGACCTGGCAGCGTCGCGGAGCATCTTGTCGCACGCCGAGTTTCGCAGGTACATCCTGAATCCTCCTGAAGACATTGCGATGCCTCCTTATGAAGGGCGGCTGACGGACGACGAGTTGGAGCGCATCATCGATTTCGTGATGCATGTACAGATTACGAGACACCGGTAAACGCCGTCGCGGGCGACGGCGGCGTGAGCAACCCGAGATCCCCAGAACGAGAGAGGATTAGCATGCGGTTGAGAATAATGCCGGACACGGCTGATACACGATGGGTGAGAACGCGAACCGAGCGGCAGCGGGATAGGGGGAACTTCCGAGGTGTCGCGTGGGGCGTCGGTTTCTGCGTGGTGCTGGCGTTGCTGATGACCGGTTGTCAAGGCGATCGGGTTCAATCGGCGTTGCATCCGGCCGGACCGGCAGCGCAAACGATCGCCACGCTCTGGTGGGTCTTGTTGGCGGTGTGCGGGATCTACACGGTGGGCACGTTTGCCCTGTTCTTCTATGCCATCTTTCGACCCAAGCAGGAGCATGCGGCGCCGCACGGCGGAAATCGGTTCATTCTGACGGGCGGAGTCTTCTTGCCCTTCGTCGTCCTGCTGGGCCTGCTGCTTTATTCGGTCCAAGCAACCACCCAGTTGCAGACCCCCGAGGCGGGGTTGACGATCCGCGTGGTTGGGCATCGTTTTTGGTGGGAGGTCGAGTATCCCGAGTATGGCATTGTGAACGCCAACGAGCTTCACATTCCGGTGGGCGAACCGGTGCACTTGGAACTGACGTCGGGGGATGTGATTCACAGCTTCTGGGTTCCGCAGCTACACGGCAAGATGGACATGTTTCCCGACTTGACGACCCATCTCTGGCTCCAAGCGGACAAGGAGGGGGTCTACCGGGGCCAGTGTGCGGAGTTCTGCGGCGTGCAGCACGCGCGGATGGCGTTCCATGTCTTCGCGAAACCCCCGAAGGAATTTGCCGCTTGGGTGGCGGAAAAGCAGCAGTCACGTCCCGACCCCGACGCGGAGGTTTTCCAGCGGGGGCACCAGGTGTTTATGCGTCACGGTTGCGCCGCTTGCCACGCCATTCGGGATACGGAGGCGGTCGCCCGGGCCGGTCCGGACCTGACCCTCATGGGCAGCCGGCGGATGCTAGGGGCGGCAACTCTGATCAACACGTCGGAGAACATGCGGGATTGGCTGGAAGACCCCAATAGATTCAAGCCCGGCGTGCTTATGCCGCCGACTGAGGATATTTCGGAGGAAGAGATCGAGGCTCTTGTGGACTACATGCAGAGCTTGAAATAGACGACGTCGAAGGAAGAGGAAGAGGCATGGATCACATCGAACAGCGCGACCCCGAATTACACGCCGCTCTAGAGAAAACCTGGTACAGCCCCACGGGCTTTCCGGCGTGGTTTTCTGAAGTGAACAACCGGCCGTTGGGCGTGCGTTTCATGGTGACCTCGTTCACTTTCTTCCTGATCGGCGGGATGCTGACTCTGCTGATGCGCATCCAACTGTTCATGCCGGACAACACGTTCCTGAGTCCGCAAACGTTCAATCAGTTGTTCACCATGCACGGCTCGACGATGATGTATCTGTTTGCCGTGCCGTTCCTGGAAGGCTTGGCATTATACATGCTGCCTCAGATGCTCGGTTCCCGGGACGTGGCCTATCCGCGTTTGACCGCTTTGGGCTACTGGTGCTATTTGTTCGGCGGTTTGATTTTCTACACTAGTTTTCTGGTGGGCGAGGTACCCGACGCCGGCTGGTTCGCATACACACCGCTATCGGGCCGGGACTATTCGGGGCTGGGTTTGGATTTCTGGGCGCTGGGCCTGGCTCTGGTGGAGATCGCCGGCATCGTCGCGGGGGTCGAGATCGTGGTGACCGTGCTCAAGTTTCGCTGCCCCGGGATGTCGTTGGGGCGCATGCCGCCGTTCGTTTGGTCCATGCTGGTGGTGGGTGTGATGAGTCTGTTTGCGTTCACGACGTTGTTGATCGCGACGCTGCTGCTGGAACTGGACCGCGCGACCGGCACACAGTTCTTCAATCCTCATCGCGGCGGCAGCAGCCTGTTGTGGCAGCACCTGTTCTGGTTTTTCGGGCATCCGGAGGTGTACATCATCTTCCTGCCGGCGACTGGAATCGTTTCGGCGATCGTCACCACCTTTTCGCGCAGGCTGCTGGGTTATGTTTTTATCGTCATGGGGATGATCGTGATGGGCTTTGTGAGCTTTGGGTTGTGGGTCCATCACATGTATACGACGGGGTTGCCGGAGCTAGCGATGCATTTCTTTGCTGCGGCCAGTTTGATGGTCGCGATCGCCAGCGCCGTGCAGATTTTCGCATGGATCGCTACGCTGTGGGGGCGGCAACCACCGTTGAACGCTCCTATCCTGTTCACGATCGGCTTTGTAGTGATCTTTGTGCTGGGGGGGATGACCGGTGTGATGGTGGCGGTGGTTCCGTTCGACTGGCAGGTGCACGACACGTATTTCATCGTGGCCCATCTGCACTATGTCCTGATCGGAGGCGTCGTCTTTCCGATCATGGCGGGACTGTACTACTGGCTGCCGAAGATCACCGGCCGCATGCTCAACCCGAAGCTAGGGCATTTGAGTTTCTGGTTGACCTTCATCGGCTTCAACCTGACGTTCTTCATCATGCACGTGATGGGATTATTCGGCATGCCACGGCGTGTCTACACGTACGCGCCCGAGTTGGGGTTGGAGATTCACAACCAGTTAGCCACGGTCGGTACTTTCATGCTCTCTGCGGGTTTTCTGGTATTTGTTTGGGACTTCTTTCGGAGCCTGCGGCATGGCGAACTGGCGGGACGAGATCCCTGGGGCGGCGACACCCTGGAATGGACCACCGAGTCGCCGCCGCCCACCTACGGTTTCTACGGGGCGCCGATCGTGGGCAGCCGGCATCCATTATGGTATGGCGGGTCGGTGCCGGGTGGTGAAGCACTCGCGGAACTGGCAGTCGCTGAGGTGCGTGGTGGGCCGATCCCGTTTCGTGCGACGCTGGCCACCGATACCGTCACCGGCAAGCCCCTGTCGATCCAGTATCTGCCCGGGCCGAGCTATGTCCCGCTGTACGTTGCTACTGGCTTCGTGTTGGGGTTGGTGGCCATCTTGATGAAGCTGTACCTGGTCGCCGTCGCGGGAGCGGTGGTCGCTGTCGGTGGCCTGATCTACTGGCTCTATCCCAGGCAGGAGGTCTTGGAGATGCTGCGCAGCAGCGAGGTGGGCCGGCGAGCCGGTCTGCCCATCATCACCACCGGTACCCGCTCGACCGCCTGGTGGGGAGCCGTGTGCTTGTTGATTATCCTAAGCACCTGCTTGGGGGCGATGTTGTATGCATACTTCTACATTCGACTGTACTCGGACCAGTGGCCTCAAGGATCGATTCCGGCTCCGGAGCTGGCGGTTCCGAGCGTGGCCTTTGCTCTGCTGGTGCTGACCTCCGGTTCGTTCTGGTGGGCGAACCGTTCGTTCCGGCTGGGTAAGCCGTTAGCGATCCAGGCCGGTTTGACTATGACGCTGGTGCTGGGTGCGATCTTCCTGGTGACCAAGAGTTTTCTGATCTCACAGATCGGGTTCTCTCACCAAGAGAACGCGTACGCGTCGCTGTTCTACCTGTTCTCGTGCTACGTTTGGCTTCAGGTCCTGGTGGGATTGGTGCTGTTGGCGGTCGTTCAGATCCGCGTCTGGCAGGAGCATCAGGACCGCGAGGGCTTCATGAAGCTGCACTTGCAAGTCACCGGACTGTACTGGTACTTCACCGTGGTTGCCGGTGCGATTGTCTATGCCACACTCTACCTGTCGCCGTATGTGCTCTAATCCAGCCAAAGGGATCGACCGATGAACGAATCGATGGGAAGTAACAACGAATGGGCCGATTCGGCGGCGAGCGAGGCCTCGAAAGCCATCGCCCCTGTCAGCCGGTTTCGGTTGTGGTTCGGGCTATTCGGTGGAGCGGTCGCCTGGACGATTCATCTGCTGGTCGCTTACGCGATCGCTGAATTCGGCTGCGTCAGCTCGTTCCGCGACGCCCGTTTTTTGGGCATCACCGGAGTTGCCTGGGGAATCCTGGCGTTGACGGTCCTGACGTTGATCCTAGCGGTCGGTGGCTTGCTGATCGCTCGGCGCAGCGACCGTTTGCTGCGGGAAGATATCCGCCAAAAAGAGGACGACCCCGAGGCGTTCATGGCTCAAGTTGGCTGGATCACCACCGTGGTTTTTGTCGCGATCATCGTGGCGCAAACGCTGCCGGTACTGTACTATTTGAGGAGTTGCTGAAAGGTGAGCGTTCGTCCCTGCGCGTTTGGGAGCTTTGTTTTGGCGTTCCTGCTGGTCGCTGGCTCGACCGGCGTCGCCGAAGCGCATCCCAGCGGTCTGAGCGCGGGCGATCCCTGGTGGTGGGCCTGGAATCTCGATTGGCTCGTACTGCTAAATCTGGCAGTCATGGCAGGGTTGTACGGATACGGGTTGCGCAAGATGTGGCGCCGCACGGGCGCGGGCCACGGTTTGAGCGTCTGGCGAGCCCTCGCGTTTGCTGGTGGGCTGCTGGCGATTGCGATCGCCCTGCTGTCGCCGGTCGACGCGCTCAGCGACGACCTGTCCTGGGTACACATGCTGCAGCATCTGATCCTGATGGCTATTGCCGCTCCGCTGCTGGTCCTCGGCTACCCGGAGTTTGTCCTGCTGTGGGTGCTGCCACCGCGGGCGCGTCGCGCGCTGGGGTGCTGGCCTCAACGCAACTCCGTCGTCGGGGCCTTGTGGCGCGCCTCGTGGAATCCGTTGTTGATCTGGTCGGTTCATGCCCTGGCGATCTGGGTATGGCACGTGCCCGTGCTGTACGAATTGGCGTTGAACGATCCGCTGGTCCACGACATCGAGCATCTGACGTTCTTTTTGGCGGCCGTTCTCTTTTGGAGGGTGGCTATCGACCCGCGCAGTAACCTGCGTTTGAATCCTGGGTTGGGCGTGCTGTATCTATTCACCACCACGTTGCACGCTTCCGCGTTAGGCGCGCTGATGGCCCTTTCGCCGCGTCCCTGGTACCCGATCTACATCGGCCGCACCGAGGTCTGGAACCTTACGCCCATGGAAGATCAACAACTGGCGGGTCTGATCATGTGGATGCCCGGGTGTACCGTCTACGCCCTGGCAGCCGCGGTGATGGTGGGTTTGTGGCTGCAACGCATGGAATCGTTGGGCGAGAAACGTCCCTCCAGCACAGCCGGTTCCTCACGGGTGCCAACCCTTCGGCGTTCTTAGCCGCATCGCGGCGGTGCTCGTTAAGCACCCCGCCTGGTATTCTTTGGTGGAATCGGCGGACGGGGTCGGGAGTCGTTTTAGGATAAGCTCGTTTCCATAGGGTTGGTCGTTGCTCGAAAACGACTCCCGATCCCGTTATCTTGCAGCCGGTTCCGGTCAGCCCGTCCGATCGCCGAGGCCGTGGGTGCTTACTGGGCTCGGGCTGCGATCAATTCTTTAAGTTTCTGGCACAGCTTTTTGACGTGCAGCGGCATCTCCATCAGGATGCGGTGCGGGGCCAATTGTGCCGATTCGACCAGCTTGGACCAGCGGCGATCGATCAACAGAATGGCCGGGATATCCTGGGTGCTGTCCGTTTGGGCCAGTTGATTAAAGGCATCGACGGCGCCGACTCCCAGGTCCTGGGTGGAAAACACGGCGCAATGGGCCAAATGGATATCGTCCTCGATCCGCTGGGTAGCGCGAACCGGATCGCTGACGATCAGCACCCGATAGCCCCGTTTCTTCAACTGTTCGCGAAAAACGTCTTGCATCTCCAAATTCGATTCGACGAACAAGACCGTCTTGCCGAATCCTTCGAGTTCTTCGACTTCACGTTCAACTGTCGAAGAGGCACGCTCCTGATTCTCTGCAGCATCCTTCGAGTCTTCGCCTTTGTCCAGCACGATCCGAGCCCGTTTCAAATCGAGCAGCATCTCTGTGGGTTCCTGGTATCGATCCGTTGGCTTCAGCGCCATCGCTTTCCCCACGATCGCTTGGATGCCGAGCGGCACTTCGGCGTTCACTTGACCGATGGGTTTGATCGCTTGAAACCGGGAAATGTTCATGCGGTGCAATCGGTCGCGGGTTTCCAGCAGGGGAGCGACACCGGTCAGCATGTGGTAGAAGATGCCACCGGCGAAATAGATGTCGCTGCGATGATCGTTCTTTCGGACATTGGTACCGCGTTCCAGGGCCACGTAGTCGATCGATCGAGCGTTGGGGGCAGCGGTCAGCAGTTTGTCGTTTTCCTCCGAGATGGTTGCCAGACCGAAATCGACCAATTTGGCCTGTCCCGTAGCGGTGATCAGTACGTTCGACAACTTCATGTCGCGATGCGTAATGCCTCGTTTTCGCGCATGGTCCAGACCGTTGACGATGTCGGTGATCAAACTCAGCGCCGTCGAAACATCCAGCTTTTTGCGGAGCTTCAGGAAATCTCGCAAAGTCTGGCCCTCGACGAACTCCATCACCATGAACGGAGCGCGAATATCGTCGCTGACCTCGTAGATCCGAACGATGTTGGGATGTTTCAGTCGCAGCCCCATGCGAGCTTCCCGCAAAAACAATTCGACCTGTTCCGGCTCGTTGCGGTACCGCCGCCGCAGAACCTTCAAAGCGACGACGCGATCGTCGACCGTGTGGACCGAGCGGTAGACGCGGGCAAACGTCCCGGCGCCGCTGATGTACATGACCCGGTACTTGCCGTAGAAATAGCCCTCACGATCCCCTTTGATCACCTTGTCCAACTGGAAATTGGTCAGCAGTTGCTTGCTTAACAACTGATGTGACAGATCGTCTGCCGAAACGTCGCGGCTGCCGATCTGGGCCCATATCGAGTCCATTGCTCGGGCATCCAACAAACCCAGGTCGATGATTCGATCCGACAGATCTTGCGCCTTGATATCCGCCATTTGCGTGTCGTCGTCCTCTTGCTCAAATCGCCCCGGGTGGAATGCATGCCGGAACGCCCGGGCTGCAGCCTGGAAGTTCCGGAAAACGCCTAGTTTAATCCAGATCCGTCTCCTCGGCAACGTGCAATCAGCGCGCCGCTGGTATCCGCTCCGCGGCGATGGGTCGTAAACAATCAGGACATTCGAGTCCGGGTTTCCTGCGGCTTCGATACCGCACCCCACCACCGTCACCCTGGGTCCGCCGTTTTGTCGTAGCGATTAGCACCCGGCCAGGTCTTTCTTGGTGGAATCGGGCGAAGGGGTTGGGAGTCGTTTTCGGGCAAGGTCGTTTCCCTAGGTTTGGTCGTTGGCCGAAAGCGACTCCCGACCCCGTTGCGTCCTCCAGATTCTGGGCCATGCAAAGCGGATCGGGATACTTGCCTTGGCGAGGTTCCCTTCGATTGCAGGCACATCACACAGGCTGCGGCGGGCCACCACGTCGCATCAGCATCTTCATGACGGGCAACCCGATATAAGTCAGCAGCAACAACGCGACCAGCACGGCGGAGATCGGACTGGTGAAGAAGGGCGCCAGGTCGCCATCGCTGCTGATCAAACCCACTCGCAGATTCTCCTCGACCATCGGCCCCAGGATCAAGCCCAGGATCATCGGCGCCAGCGGAACTCGCTGCGATTCCAGCAAGTAGCCGACCACGCCGAAGATCAGCATGATGCTGACATCGAACAGGCTGTTGTTCAGCGCAAAGCTGCCCACGACCGAAAACACGACGACGGCGGTCAGCACGATGCTGCGCGGCAATCGTAAGATCGCGCCAAAGGCCTTGATCCCGACCAAGCCGGCCAGCAGCAGCAGCACCTGGGTCATCAGGGCGACGGCGAACAAGGATTGCATCTGCTCCTTGCTGGTCTCGAAAATCTCAGGGCCCGGTGTAATGTTGTACATCATCAGCGCGCCCAGCACGATGGCCGTGACCGCGTCGCCGGGGACTCCGAAAACCAGAGCCGGGATCCAGGCGCCGGCTACCGCCGCATTGTTCGCGCTGGTCGGCGCTATCACGCCTTCGACCACGCCCGTGCCGAACGACGCTCCGCGACGGCTTGTTTTTTGGGCCAGCCCGTACGCGCCCCAGGCCGCGATGTCGGCTCCGGCACCAGGCAACGCACCGATGACCGTACCTACCACCGACGATCGCAACACGCCCAACTTGTGCTGCCAGATCAGACGGCAGGCCTCCAGCACCGGCAACGATTCCCGCCCCACCACGGCTTGTTCTCGCATCGCACCCAGCGGGCGGCTGATGTGCCGAAAGACTTCGGACAATCCGAACAGGCCGATCATCACCGGGATGAAATCCAAACCGCTCATCAGCGACACGCTGCCCCACGTATAGCGCGGGGCACCGCTGACCACATCGATCCCAACGGTCGACAGCAACATGCCCAGGCAGGCCGCCATCAACCCCTTGCTGGTGCTGCCAGCGCTGACCAGGGCGCTGAGACTGAGCCCGAAAACGGCCAGCCAGAAACGCTCGTAGAAACTGAACTGCAATGCGAACTGGGCCAAGAGCGGAGCGACCGTGATCAACAGGCCGACGCCGATCAGACCACCCAGCGAAGAACAGAATAGATCCAGCGTCAGCGCCAGCGAGCCGCGTCCCTGCCTGGCCATCTGATGTCCGTCCAGCGTCGCGGCCGCCGATGCCGGGGTGCCGGGGATCCGCAGGTACGTGGCCGGGATATCGCCAGCAAAGATGGCCGTAAAGCTGACTCCGACGATCAAGGCCAAACCGGCCGTCGGCTCCAAATGAAAACTGATCGGGACGATTAACGCGACCGCCATCGTGGCCGTCAGCCCCGGCGTCGCGCCGACAAAGATCCCGAAGACCATGCCCAGCAACCAAGGGGTCAGCACGGAAGGATGTAGCAATTCCCCGATCAAAACGGCAACCCTAATTCACCGGCAGGTAACTGGACGCGGAACAAAATGACAAACAGCACCCGGACGGCAACGACCATCACCAGGGCCACACCCGCAGCCACCCACCACCGGTTGCCCAATCCGATCATCATTCCGGTCGCCATCAGCCAAGTGCTGACGGAAAAACCGACCCAGCCGATGGCGAAGACATACAGCACCAAGAGCGCCAGCAGGATCAGCCACCGCCAACCGATCTGAGCACTGGGCGCACCATCTTGCTGCACCGGCTGGATGCCTTGGCTGCCCAACCCGGGCAAGAAAGCGACCAGCGCGGCTTGAACGGCGTAGCCGATGCCAAACGCCAGGAGAATCCATGACAACAGTCGCGGGAAGAATCGCGGACCCGGGTCGTGACCGCCGCCGGTAC
>REEF01000594.1 GCA_007695205.1 Planctomycetaceae bacterium | reverse complement strand
ACGGCCGATTCCACCGCCAACGCCCACGCCAACCGAACCTGAGCGACCGGTGGTCGAGGTGTACCCGTTGACCAAAGCCGACGCGGACGCGGCGATGACGGTGTTAAAGGCGTTGGTTCCCACGGGCAATATCGTGCTGGACCCCAATCTGAACCAGATCAACGCGCATGCCACGCCATCGCAGCAGACTTTGATCAAGCGGGTCTTGGAGCAGATGGAAGCCGGCATGCCCGACGAGGCTCGGCCCACCCTGGAGGTCCACGCGGTCGGTGCGTTGCGCGAGGATGCCGAGGCTGCGACGCGACTGCTCGAAACGCTGAAGAGCATTGTCCCCAAGGCTCAAATCTCCTGGAATGCCGACCGACAGTCGCTAGTCGCTTGGGCGACGGCCGCGGATCAAGAAACCCTAAAAAACGCGTTGGAAAAGCTGAACCTCGATACTTCGCCTCGGGCGTCCCGCCAATTGGAAGTGCATCGGTTACGTCGAGTGGACCCGACCCCTACGCTGGCGCTGTTCCAAAGTATCCTGCCCGACGCACTCCTGCATGTGGATACTCAGACTCGCTCGTTGGTCGCGCGGGCCGTGCCGGAGGATCATCAGGTCATCCGCGAAACATTGAAGATCCTGGAGCCTGCGGAACCGAGCCCGGACACACCCGAGTTGCGTTATTACGAATTGACTCTGGCGATGCCCCCGGATTTGCCGGAAGCCATCCAGAAAGTTTCTCCGGGGTCCATCGTCGCCCTGGATGAGAGCGGGATGCGGTTGATGGTCATCGCCTCGCCGTCCGAGCACAAAAAAATCGAGAAGACGGTCGAGAGGATGCAACAGACGAACTTCACTACAGGCCGTCCTCAACTGGTCATCCATAAGGTCACATCCGACCAGCGGCGACGATTCGATGCCGTGTGGCCGGCGCTCAGCAGAGAACTGCCTCGAGTGGAAATAATGGCCGAGGGCAATTTAGACGAATTGGCCATCTGGGCGAGGCCTCGCCAGCATGAGGTGATCGCCGAGATCCTCGAGGAACTCGAGAGCGAGATCCCCGACTCGGAACGGCTCAAATTGGCGACTTATTCGATCGCCGCAGGTAGCTTGGACAGCGTTTTGTCCATGCTGAAGAACGTCTACCCGGCAACCAAATTCGTCGCCGACACCGATGCCCAGCGGCTGATGGTTTGGAGCACCGAGCAGCAGCACGAATCGATCAGAGAGTCATTAGAAAGCTTGCAGGCCACCGGCCCCACCGCCGCGACCATGGTCGAGATCTATCCGTTGACCCAAGCCGATCCAAGCTCGACGCTGACGATGCTCCAGTCCCTGCTGCCCGATGCCAAACTGAGTCTGGATCAGCAGAGCGAGAACTTGGTCGTGATGGCTGCAGCCGAGGATCACCAAGTCGTTTCAGACACGCTGGCCAAAATGCAACCCGACCAACCGGGGGAACATGCTGCGCGTCTGCTGTTCTACGACGTCGACAAGGAGCCGTCCACGCATCTGATGGGCATCCTGGAAAACCTGGCACCTCGGGCTCAAATCACGTACGACGCCGAGAACGAGCGGTTGGCCGTGGTCGCCGCGCCTGCCGAGCACAGCCGCATCGAAGAGACGCTACGGCAATTCTACGAGTCGGTGCCTGCCAGAAAACCCGTGTTGGCGACGTATCCTCTGCGCGCCGCCGATGCGGCGAACGTGCTGACGATGCTGGAAAAGTTATATCCCGATCTCCAGTTGCTGCTGGATGCCAAGACCGACCGGCTGTTGGTCTGGGGTTCCGCCGACGAGCAGGCTTCGATCAAGGAATCTCTGGAAAAACTGCTGGGCGATGGATCACCCCAGTTCACTCCTCAGTTAGAAGTCCACCGGCTGACGGAAGCCGATCCCGACGCGGCCCTGGCGCTGTTGCAGAAGTTGCTGCCCGACGCCCAACTGACGCTGGATGCCAGGACCAACAGTCTGATGGCGCTGGCCGTACCGGCCGACCAGCAGGTGATTCGGACAACCCTGGAACAACTGCAAGCTGCCGCGACCGCACTGGACATGCCGATCCTGCGGTTCCATCCGCTGTCCCGAGAACCTTCCGCCGACCTGATCAAGGTCCTGAACGACTTGGTCCCGAAGGCCGAGATCACCAGCGATGCCGAAAACCAGCGTTTGACGATTGTGGCCGTACCGGCCGATCACGATCGGATCCAGAGCGTGATCGAGCAGTTCGAGGGAAGCACGCCGCCGGTCGAGCAGCCGACCTTGAGAATCTACCCGGCGAACAAGGCCCAGCAGCAGCGGTTGACCGCGGTGCTGACACAATTGGCCGCGCAGTTGCCAGACGTTCAAGTGCTGCCGGACGCATCGCAGGACGAGTTGGCGATTTGGGCCAAGCCGACGGAGCACGCGCGGATCGCAGAGATACTCGAGCGGATGGGGGCCGACGGCCTCTCGGATCAGCCGCCGCGATTGGCTGCGTACACGCTAAAGGCAGCCGAACCCGCCTCCGTTTCGGAACTGCTGGATCGATTGTTCCCGGATGTCCAGGTGGTGATCGACGAGAACACTCGTCGCGTGATGGTCTGGGCGACCTTGGAGGAACAGTCGCGGATCAGCGAAGCCATCCAGCAGATCGATAGCGGAGAACCGGGCGATTGGCAGCAGGAAGTGCGAGCGTATCCGTTGCGGGGCCATGATCCGAGCGTCGTGGTCGAAATGCTGGATCAATCCCTGCCCAACGCGCGTTTTTCCAGCGACCCGCAAGCGGGCACGATCCTGGCCTGGGGAACGGGTCAGGAACACGAACAGATTCAGCGTTTGGTCGACCAATTGACCCGTACGAACGATTCCGCGCAGCGAGCCGTCGTGTACGATCTGCAGGCGATTACAGCCGCGGCAGTCGTCGAAGTTTTGGAAGAGGCGGTGCCGAATGCGAAATTGACCATTGACGACGAGAACCCTCGTCGGCTAACCGCGTGGGCACGGTCCTTCGAGCACGAGGGAATCGCTGCGGTGCTCCAGGATCTGGATGTCCCCGGGGATCGTCAGGAATCGACGATCGAGATCTATACCATTCCGGCGCGCCGCACTTCGACCACCTTCCATCAGATTCAGACGCTGATGGCGGCCTTCCCGCAAGCGCGTTTTTCCACGGGCAGCGAACCCGGACAGATTATCGCGTGGGCGTCACCGGAAGAGCACGAGCAGATCCGCGCGTTGATCTCGCGGATGAAGACGCCCGACGCCGACGAGGCGCCAAAGATGGTGGTCTATTCTCTGCAATCGATGGATGCTGAAGAGGCGATGAAGCTGCTGCGAACGATCGTCGACAGCGCCGAACTGGCCGTCGATCCGACGGACCCGCATAGAATGACCGCGTGGGCCGTACCGGCCGATCATCAGCGGATCGAGGATGCGCTGCGGGAGATCGATGGCCCGCAAGACCCGGCTCAGCAGGGAACGCGGCTAGAGTTCTATCCGTTCGACGAAGCGCCGGCGCCCAGCCTGGTGGGCATCCTGGAGGATCTGGCGCCCCGAGCACGGATCACGTTCGATGAAGAAAACCTGCAACTCGCGGTGATCGCGTCGGCCGCCGACCATGACCGGATCAGCGCCACACTGCAACAGTATCGGCAGGTCGCGACGACCAAGGGTCAACCGACGTTGACGGTCTATCCGTTTCGAGCTGCCGATTCAGCAGGTGTCCTGGCGATCCTGGAAAAGCTGGTGCCCGATGCTCAACTGACGCTGGACGCCAAGAATAACCTGCTGGCGCTGGCCACGGCGGCAGAACAGCAGGTGATCAAGGCGGCGCTGGAGCAGTTGCAAAGCTCGGCAACCGCCCCCGGCGGCCCCGTGCTGCGTTTCCACCCGCTGTCCCAGATGCCGAAGGAAGACCTGCTCGCGATCCTGCAGGAGATGGTTCCTCAGGCGCAGATCACTGCCGATCCCGAAAACGAACGACTGACCGTGGTCGCGACGCCGGAAGATCACGAAGCGATCACCAAAATCGTGGCCGAATTCGAGGCCAGTACGCCGCCGGCCGAACGCGCCATGCTGACGGTCTATCCCACAACTCCGGCTCAACAACGCCGCTTTGAACTGGCGCTGGCACAATTGACCGACGATCTGCCCTCCCTGCAAGTGCTGCCCAACGCGTCGCCCGGCGAGCTGGCGATTTGGGCGACTCCGTCGGATCATGCGCGGGTGGCCGAGCTGCTGAAGCGACTGACCGGCGAGGTGGCGACCGACGACCCACCGCGTCTGGCGGGGTATGCGTTGAACGCGGCTGATCCGCAAACCGTATCCGAGTTGCTCGAACGCTTGTTCCCGGACGCCGATATCGTGATCGACGAAAAGGCTCGCAAGGTGATGGTATGGGCATCCCTGGCGGACCAGGCTCGCATCAGCGACGCCATCCAGCAGATCGACAGCGGCGAACCCGGCGCTTGGCAGGAGGAACTGCGAGCCTATCCGCTGCGCGACGCCGATCCAACCGTCCTGGTCCAGATGTTGACTCAGGCGTTACCCGACATGCGCATCACCAGCGACACTCGAGCCAACACGTTGCTGGCCTGGGGAAGTCGACAGGATCATCAGCAGGTTCAGAAATTGGTCCAGCAGTTGACGCAGACACCCGATACGGCTCAACGAGCTGCGGTGTACGACCTGAAATCGATCACGGCTTCCAGCGCGCAAAGCATCCTGGAAAACGCCGTGCCGCAGGCCAAATTGACGCTCGATCCGGGAAACCCCCAGCGGCTGACCGCTTGGGCGCGAGTCTTCGAGCACGATTCGATCGCGGCCATCTTGGAAGAAATCGACGTCCCCGGCGATGCCACGTTGGGCTCGACGGTCGAAGTCTACAGTATTCCGGCGGTCAGCACGACCAGCGCGATCTTCCAGCTCCGAACGCTCAGCACGGCCTTTCCCCAGGCCAGCTTTTCGCTGGGAGGCAATATCGGTCAGGTTGTGGCCTGGGCCTCGGCCAGAGATCACCAGCAGATCCAAATGCTGGTCGAACGGATGAAGGCCACGGCGGAGGAAGATGCTCCGACGCTGGTCGTGTACACGCTGCAACACGTGGATGCGGATCAGGCGTTGGAGGTGCTCAGCAAGATCGTCGCGGAGGCTCAATTGAACGCGGATCCGGCGAACCCGAGTCGGCTGAGCGCTTGGGCCAATCCGGCCGAGCACCAGACGATCGAAGATGCGTTAGCCCAACTGGACGTGGAAGAGGCTGCCGGGACCGGCTCGACGGCCGTCATCTACTCGCTGGAAGGCATGGATGCGGCGGCGGTGACCTACACCCTGCCGTTCTTGACCGCCAGCGTGCCCGGCGCCCGCATCACACGCGGCGCGCAGCCCGATCAACTGCTGGCCTGGGCCACGGCCCGCGAGCACGAACAATTGAAAGTTCTGGTCGACCAACTGACCAGGGAAGTGCCCGCAGAACAAGCGCCCCGAGTTGGCGTGTACTCGCTGCGATTCGTGCCGGCGGCTACCGCTGCGGAACTGCTGCGACGCGCTGTGCCCAAAGCCGAGTTCTCGTTGGATACCGCAGAACGAGGGCGGCTGGTCGCGTGGGCGAGTCCTACCGACCAGGATACGATCCGGATGATCCTGGACGACTTGGACGTCGAAGGCGAAGGCACGACGGCCGACGTCCAGGTTTATCGTCTGGACGGCGTCACCACCGCCGCTGCCGCTACCCCGGCCATCTCGCTGATGACCAGCGCCTTTCCCAATTCGCGGTTCTCCGTGGGGACGACACCCGGCGAGATCGTTGCGTGGGCGTCGGCTCGAGATCATGCCGAAATCAAGCAGTTGGTGGGCCGGCTGAACGCCGGACCGCCGGAGGACGAAACGCCTCGAGCCGAAGTGTACTCGTTGAAGAACATCACGGCGGCGGACGCCACCACCGTCCTGACCAACGCCGTACCACGCGCCAAGCTGACCTCCGACACTCGCAATCCGCAGCGATTGACCGCGTGGGCTTCGCCGGCCGAGCAAGCAACCATCCAGGACATTATCGAACAGATCGATGTCGAAGGCGATCCGGAAGCCTCGTACTCGGTGGCGATCTATCGGCTGGAAGGCATGAGTACCCGAGCCCTTTATTTCGCCGGGACTTTTCTGGCCAGCGCGGTGCCTCAGGCCCGGTTCACGCCCGGGTCGGAAGAAGGCCAGTTGGTCGCTTGGGCCACGGCCAATGACCATCGGCAGATCGAGCGGCTGGTCGAACAAATGACTGCCGCGCCGCCGGAGGAAATGGCCCGGCAGGTCGAGGTGTATTCGCTGGAACATATTACGGGTGCTGATGCCGTTTCGGTGCTGACGGCGGCGTTGCCTCGCGCCACGCTGACGACCACGCCCAACGATCCACAACGGCTGACCGCATGGGCGACGCCCAGCGATCAGAAGACCGTCCGGGCGATGTTGGATAAGATCGACATCGAAACCGCGCCGGACAGCGAAGCCACCATCGCCGTCTACCGATTGCAGAGCACGGTGGGTGCGATGACGGCCGTTGGGCTGGCGAGCGCTCAGCGCTTGCTGACGTCCGCGTTCCCTCGCGCCCAGTTCTCGCCGGGGATCGAACCCGGACAACTGTTGGCCTGGGCGACGCCCAAGGAACAGGAGGGAATCCGTGAACTGATCGATGAACTCAATGCCGGGCCGCCACCGGACGAGGCTCCTCAAGCGGTGGTCTACACGCTGAGGAACATCAACGCGACCAACGGGCTGAGTATCCTGACCACCGCCGTTCCGCAAGCCAAGTTGACCACCGATGCGAGCGACCCGCAGCGTCTGACCGCTTGGGCGACGCCCGCGGATCATGCGAATATCGAAGCCATCTTGGAACAGATCGACATCGAAGGCGATGTGGATGCCGGTCGTACGGCCGTCATTTACTCGCTAGAGGACATGGATCTGCGCGCGATGACGTTGGCCTACCAGTTCCTGGCCTCAGCGGTGCCCGACGCACGTTTCTCGCCGGGTGCCCAGCCAGGTCAATTGATGGCGTTGGCCAACGACCGGGATCACCGTCGGATCGGTTCCCTGGTCGAACAACTGACCCAGGAACTGCCACCGGACCAAGCCCCCACCGCTGCCGTGTACAACGTCCGAAACATTCAGGCAGCATCGGCGTCCAGCATCTTGGCCGAGGCCGTTCCGCGAGCCAAGGTCACGATCGATCCGGCCGATACCTCGCGTTTGACCGTGTGGGCCAACCCGGCAGATCAGAATAACATCCGAGCGATCCTCGATCAGATCGACGTCGAAGGCGAAGTCGGCGGTGCCAGCGCCGAGGTCTATGAATTGGAAGGCGCGCTAACCACCACCGCGGCGGCCGCCGCGTTGCGATTGCTGGGAACCGCCTTTCCTAATGCTCGCTTCTCCACAGGCACCGCTCCCAGCCAGATCATTGCCTGGGCGTCGCCTGCCGACCACGCGGAAATCGACGATCTGGTCCAACGGCTGAATGCCGGTCCACCGCCGGACAAGGCGCCTCAGGCGGTGGTCTATACGCTGACGAACATCAACGCGACCAACGGGCTGAGTATCCTGACCAGCGCTGTTCCGCAAGCCAAGTTGACCACCGATGCGAGCGACCCGCAACGTCTGACCGCTTGGGCGACGCCGGCCGACCATGCGAATATCCAAGCCATCTTGGAACAGATCGACATCGAAGGCGATGTGGATGCCGGTCGTACGGCCGTCATTTACTCGCTAGAGGACATGGATCTGCGCGCGATGACGTTGGCCTACCAGTTCCTGGCCTCGGCGGTACCCGACGCACGTTTCTCGCCGGGTGCCCAGCAAGGCCAATTGATGGCGTTGGCCAACGACCGGGACCATCGCCGGATCGCGTCCCTTGTCGAACAACTGACCCAGGAACTGCCGCCCGACCAGGCGCCCACTGCCGCCGTGTACAACGTCCGAAACATCCAAGCAGCATCGGCGTCCAGCATCTTGGCCGAGGCGGTTCCGAGGGCCAAGTTCACGGTCGATCCGGCCGATACGTCGCGTCTGACCGTATGGGCCAACCCGGCGGATCAGAACAACATCCGAGCGATCCTCGATCAGATCGACGTCGAAGGCGAAGTCGGCGGCTTAAGCGCCGAGGTCTATCAATTAGAAGGCGATCTGACCACCACCGCTGCGGCTGCCGCTTTGCGATTGCTGGGAACCGCCTTTCCTAATGCTCGCTTCTCCACAGGCACCGCTCCCAGCCAGATCATCGCTTGGGCGTCGGTTCGCGACCATGCGGAAATCGACGATCTGGTCCAACGGCTGAATGCCGGTCCGCCGCCGGACAAAGCGCCCGGTGTGGTGGTCTACCAGTTGGAGTTCATCGAGGCCAGTCAAGCGCAGAATGTGCTGCAGTCGGCCGTGCCAACAGCCAGCTTGACACTTGATCTAGCCGCGCCGCAACGATTGACCGCTTGGGGAACTCCCGAAGAACACAGGACGATCGAAGAGGTTTTGGCCCAGATCGATGTGGCGGAAGCCGCTGAATCGAACCAGACGGTCGTGGTCTATTCTCTGGGGGATATGAACCCCAGGGCGGCCACCTACGTCTGGCGGTTCTTAAGCAATGCCGTTCCCAATGCCCGGTTGACCCCCGGCGCGGAACCAGAGCAATTGGTGGCCTGGGCCACACCCAAAGATCACCAACAATTGCAGATGATGATCGACCAGTTAACGGCGGTGGCACCGGAAGACGAGCCCAAGATCGCCGTCTACACCACCCGATTCGTGTCGGCCGCCAACGCGGCCAAAACGTTAGCGCGGGCCGTACCACGAGCGGAGTTGACTCCTGATGACGAAGACCCGCAACGCATGACGGCTTGGGCGCGACCTGCCGATCACGACAACATCCGGGCGATCCTGGAACAGATCGACGTCGAGGGCGACGCTGAGGGGGCGCGGGTCGAGGTCTACTTGCTGGACGGCACGGTGACCGCGACGTCTGCCGCCTACGCCCTGCGTCTGTTGAACACCGCGTTCCCGCGAGCCAGGTTTTCGATGGGCACCGACCCGGGCCAGTTGGTCGCGTGGGCCTCGCCCCGGGATCATGTCGAGATCGACCAGTTGGTCGAGAGGCTCAATGCCGGGCTGCCGCCGGATCGAGCGCCCTCGGTGGTCGTCTACCCGCTGGAATACCTCGAAGCCACTCAAGCTCAAACCGTACTGCGATCCGCGGTACCTCAGGCCAATCTGACCGTCGACCCCGAAGCCCCGCTGCGTCTCACGGCGTGGGCGACACCCGACGACCACAAGGTCATCGAGACGGTACTGGCAAAGATCGACGTGGAAGAAGCCACGCAATCGGATCGGATGGTGGTGATCTATTCGCTGCGCGACATTAACCCTCGGAACGTGACGTCCGTCTTGCGTTTCCTGGCCGGAGCCGTCCCCGCTGCACGCTTGACACCGGGCGCCGAGGCCGAGCAGTTGGTCGCCTGGGCATCGCCCAAGGATCACCAGCAGTTGGAGATGCTGATCGACCAACTGACGACGGTTCCCCCCGAAGACGAACCGAGCATCGCGGTGTATACCACGGAGTTCATCACGGCTGCCAATGCTTCCTCGATCCTGGCCGCGGCCGTTCCTCGCGCCACGCTGACCCCGGATGCGGATGACTCGCAACGTCTGACCGTCTGGGCTCGAGCGACCGATCACGAGAACATTCAGCAGATCCTGCAGGAGATCGATGTCGAAGGCGACCTGGATTCAGCGGCGACCGTCGAGGTCTATGCGTTGCAGGGTCGCATGACGACCACCGCATCCGCCTTTGCCTT
Source organism: Planctomycetaceae bacterium (assembly GCA_007695205.1). Taxonomy (GTDB): domain Bacteria; phylum Planctomycetota; class Planctomycetia; order Pirellulales; family Pirellulaceae; genus SKKK01. The sequence goes on along the minus strand of REEF01000594.1, from coordinate 2,628 downwards.
GCGGTTGCTGGGAACCGCGTTTTCCCGCGCCCGCTTTTCGATGGGCACCGACCCGGGCCAAATCGTCGCTTGGGCTACGCCCCGCGATCACATCGAGATCGCGGCGTTGATCGAGCGGCTGAATGCTGGGCCACCCGACGAGATCGCGCCCAAAGCCGAGATTTACACGCTTGAATTCATGCCCGCCGCCGATGCGGTCACCCTGTTACAACGGGCGGTTCCCGGCGTGGTCTTGACCCCCGATCCGCGCGATCCACAACGGTTGACCGCTTGGGCCACGCCGCTGGAACACCAGTCGATCGAACAACTGGTTCAACAAATGGATGTCGAGACCGATCCGGAAAGTGCGCCGACGCTCCAGATTTACACGCTGGAAGGTGTCGATGCGATCGCCACCACCGCCGCGCTGCGGGTGATGAGTTCTGCGTTCCCCAGAATCACTTTCTCTGCCGGAGCAGAAACGGGGCAGGTTTTGGCGATGGCCAGCCCACGACAACACGTGGAAATCCAAAAGCTGGTGGACCAGTTGAATCAACCACAACCGGAGGAGATGGCTGCCAAGGCGGTGGTTTATTCGCTGCGCTTCATCACCGCTCCCACCGCTCAGCAAACCCTGCAGACGGCTTTGCCCCAGGTCAAATTGACCGCCGATCGGGACGAACCGCAACGCTTGACCGCCTGGGCTCGCCCCTCGGATCATGAAAGGATCGAGCGGATCTTGCAGGAGATCGATATCGATGCGGATCCTGACAGCCGTCCCACGCCCGTCGTCTACTCCTTGGAGGCGTTGGACCCCCGGCTGGCGGTCACCACGCTTCGGTATCTGTCCACAGCGTTTCCGCAAGCCGTCATCTCGACCGGCGCGACACAAGGACAGTTGATCGTCTTTGCGACGCCCCGAGATCACGAGCAAATGAAACAATTGGTCGATCAGATCAATCAAGGCCCGCCGCCTGAACTGGCGCCCACGGCCAAGGTCTACCCGTTGAAGGTAGCCAGCCCGACCGCTGCACTTCAGGCGCTGACCCGCGCGGTGCCCGACGCGACGCTGAGCGCCGCACCCGATTCGAATCAGATCGTCGCTTGGGCTCGGCCGACCGAACACGAGCAGATCGCCGAACTGCTCGAGACGCTGGACCAGAAGGGGGCTGCCGAGTGGGAACCCAGCGCCATCGTTTATTCGATCGAGGCGGCCGACGCGACGGAGGTCGCCCGTGTCCTGCGGTATGCCGTGCCACAGGCCCGCATCACCCCCGGCGCCGATCCCCAGCAATTGGTCGCTTGGGCGCGTCCCACCGACCACGAATTGATCGAAGAGATCATCCAGAAGATGAGCGAGACGGGGCCGGAAGAAACGGCTTCACGCGTGGTGGTCTATACGCTCCCGTCCGGCGATGCCGCGTCGGCGCTGGCCTTCCTGCAATCGACGGTTCCCGCCGCCCAATTCTCGATCGGTTCCGACCCGCGCCGGTTGATCGCGTGGGCCAGACCCGCCGATCATCAGCGCATCCAACGCGCCGTGGACGAGATCTCCGAAGGGGCTGCCGAGGTGACGACGCAGGTCTACCGCTTCCGATACGCCGATCCCGCGGCTGCGATGAGCGTGCTGACAACGCTGGTCCCGACCGTCAAGATGGCCGTCGATCGCAACGAACAGTCGCTGGTGGTCAGCGCCGTTCCCGAAGATCACCAACGTATCCGTGAAGTCGTCGAGGCGATGGACGGGGAAGATGCCGATGGTCAGCGACCGACGCTGAAAGTGCATCGAGTCCAGATGGGAGATGTGGCCAGCGTCTATCGGTCTTTGGTTACCTTGTTCCGCACCGATCCGACGGTTCAGATTTCCATGGATACCCGCAATGATTCGGTGATCGCCATCGCTTCGGAAAACAAGCATCAGCGGATCGAACAGATGATCCAGGCCGTGGCCGAAGCGGCGTTGGAGGACGCCGATATGGCGATGGAACTGTACCCGACCAGAAACCTGGATTCGACAGCCGCCATGCGAATCCTGGGGCAAATGCTGGATCGCAAAGGAGCGCGTGCCGAACTGTCCTACGATTTCTACACGAATCAATTGATTGCCATCGCGAAACCTGAATACCAGGAATTGATCCGTGAGACCCTGGACCAGTTGCGCGGGGAAGAACCCCTGCTGGAGATTTACGAATTGCAGTTCGTCGATCCCATGTCGGCTGAACTGGCCATCAGCCGCCAGTTCGCCGACGAAGGCCTGTTCGGGCCCGAAGTGGATACGGATCCCGTCACCGATCAGTTGTTCGTTCGTGCGACGGCCGACCAGCATCAAAGCATACGCGACCTGCTGGTCAAGATGGGCGAGACGCAATTGCGGATGGTCAATGGCCGCGACGGGCGTGCAATGCGCACCCTGCGCGTCCAGGGCAATGTGGCCGATGCCCTGCTGGAGATTCAACGGCTATGGCCCCGTTTGCGCGAAAACGAGCTGCGAGTCATTTCGCCGGGAACACCCATGCCGGAAACGCCGGCTGTCGAACCGGCGAAACCGGTGGAACCGGTGGAACCGGCGGAACCGGCGGAACCGGCTGACACGGCGGACCCGATTGACCCGATTGACCCGATTGACGCGGATGACGCGGATGACGCGGA
>REEF01000243.1 GCA_007695205.1 Planctomycetaceae bacterium | reverse complement strand
ACTTTTCTGTGAAAATTCGCCGATAATCAGCGTTGCTAGCAACCAAAGGGCCGCAATTCAGTGAAAAATCGGCAAAATCGGTCTTGCTCTGTTTTCATGCCGCGTGTCACAATAGCGGTTGACAGATGATCAGGGAATGGACTCCCGCCTCGTCCGATCGCAGGTTCCCCCAGCAAGATGCCGGGCGTCTGTCACCAGGGCCTCGAATTCCGTCGCCGTGTGGCGACTGCATGTCGTTGCGCCAAGGGAGACCGAAAAAAAGCCTATCACAAGTCGCATCGTTGGATTGTCGGCTGGACGGATGGGCAGCAAAGGAGGCGAAAGATGTTAGTACTTTCAAGGAAGGAAACGGACAAGATCGTATTCCCCACACTGGGGATCACTGTTGAGGTACTGCGGTTGCGCGGCAACGTAGCCCGGATCGGGATCGATGCGCCGTCGGATGTGCCTGTTTACCGACATGAGCTGACCGATCGGAAGCATTTAGAATTCTCTACCGACCAGAATTCCTCCGACTCGCTTCGTGAACTGATCCATGCGGTGCGCCATCGGCTGGACGCGGCGGCCGAGGCGTTGAATCGGCTGCACGAGCAATGCGAATACGATCGCAACGGCAAGGCCCAGCAGACGGTGATGGAGATCTTTCGCGAATTGCGGATGTTGGAAGAAGAGGCCAACTCGGCAATCGCACCAAACGAAGCGCGGGCCCCGCGAGCGTTGTTGGTCGAAGACGATGTCAACGAACGGGAATTGCTGGCCGGGTACCTGCGTTCGCATGGGATCGAAACGACCACGGCGAACGATGGCCAGGACGCTTTGGATTACCTGTCCTTGCATGCGCTGCCCGATGTTGTTCTGCTGGATATGCAGATGCCGCGCTGCAGCGGCCGATGCTTCATCCGCAAGATTCGGACCGTATCGGATCTCCGCAAGCTGAAGGTTTTTGCCGTCAGCGGGACCGATCCGGCCGAATTTGGGATCGACGTTGGACCTGGCGGGATCGATCGATGGTTTTCCAAACCAATCAACCCCGAACGATTGGTCGACGAAATCGCAAAACAAGTCGGTTTGACAGCCACGGCGGTTTAGACGGGCGCGCGCCGAGCGGAGGTTGGCAGGCCGAGACCGGGAATTTCATGGAGTCCGCGCCTGCCTGACTCGAACGCTACAAGAGCCACGATGAATCTGACGGATGCTGCCGACATCGACAAACTGATCGCCATCGATCTGGATGGCACGCTGATCACCGACGAAGATGTCATCTCGGATGATAATATCGCCGCGATTCACCGCGCGGGCCGTCACGGGGCGGCCGTGATCATTGTGACCGGTCGCCCGTATGTGTCGGCCGATGCGGTTGCGTCACGAGTCGGGTTGCCGCCCGTGCCGCTGGTCAGCTTCAACGGAGCCATGATCCGTTGGAGTCGCGGTGGCAAGCAGTTGACAAATACCTGCTTGGCCGCGGATGTGGCGGAAGAGATCGTGGACCAGTGCCTGCGGCAGGGACTGCACCTGCAGTACTATCTGGACGACCAGATGTATGTCAGCCAAGACAACGAACAGGTGCGACGCTATTGCCAACGCAATGGTATGCAGTCTATCGAAGAACCTGATCTGCGACGGTTCGCCGGCCAGCAACCCTTGAAGTTGCTGGTGATCGACCACGCGACGCGCATCGGCCCATTGCTGGACGATGCGCGGCAACGCTGGGATGATCGCATCTACGTGACCCGTTCGATGCCCGAGTACCTGGAATTCCTGTCACCCCAGGCCTCGAAAGGCCGCGCGCTGGACTGGCTGCTCGAATTCTTCGATCTGCCTCGCGAGCGCAGCCTGGCGATCGGCGACGCGATGAACGACCTGCCGTTGCTGCAGCACGCAGGCGTGCCGGTCGCCATGCCGCATGCCGACGAGGACCTGAAACGTATCGCGCACTTTATCCCCGCCAGCATCGAAAACGGCGTAGCCGAAGCCATCGACTGGTTCCTTGGCCGCATCATTGGGGTCAGGTCTTGACTTATAACTTATGTCCTTCTTTGGCACAGCAGAATGCGTGCGTCTGATAAGCACCGTACGAGATGGGATTTCAGTTGGGGCGGGCGATCGGCCATGAGATGCAGGCTTATCCACCCCCCTACGTGATACTGGATCTGACAACATTGAATGCCAACGGGACCGGAAGACCCGCGTTCCGATGACCATGGCGCCGATTACAGAAAGGGACCATCGTGAATCCATCCAAACTGTCACGCCGTGAACTTCTGGGCAGCACGATTACCGCAGCAGCCTTCGGCAGTGCGGCCACCTCGCGAGCGGCTGGCGACGCACCATCGGTGCCTATCGTGGGCATCGCCACCTTCCAGTTCGCTGCGTACTCCAACGCTCGACTCGCTCAGGAACTGGCGGCCGAAGGCGTGCAAACCGTGCAACTGTTTCTGAGTCAAACAGACAGTAATTACTGGCGATACAACGGGCGTAGCGACCTGTCGGATCTGACGCCCGATCGCTGTCGACAAGTCGCGGATACTTATCGTTCGGCGGGAATCACGATCCACAGTCTGGGAGTGTATACCAACCTGATCCATCCGGACCCTTCCGAACGACAAGCGAACCTGGACTACTTCGAAGCGATGATGCAGGTCGGCGCGCACATGGGCGTCCGCATGTTCGTGACGGAAGCGGGGCATTACTACAACCCGGCTGAACCTGCACCGCAGGTCGAGTACCATTATCAGGAAGAAGTCTGGCGACAGATGGTCGCCACGGGGCGCGAGTTGGCGAAGCGGGCCGAGCGGCATGATGCCACCGTGTTGTTCGAGCCTTACTATCGGCATTTCTTCGCCAGCGCAAAACGCACGCGAGTTTATTTGGAAGAGGTAGATTCGCCGCGATTGCGTGCGCTGCTGGACCCCGCCAATCTGTTGGAGTTGAACGACCTGAACGAGATGTTCGATCAACTCGGTCCGTGGATCGAGTGCCTGCACGCCAAAGACCGCAAGCTGCACGTGGATCGAGGGGTGCCGGCGGGGCAAGGCGACTTGGATTATCACCAGTTCGTGCGACTGGCCGCCGAGCGAACCCCGCATGCACCGCTGATCCTGGAGTACGTGGGGCCCGACAATTTCAAACAGGCGCTGACTCATCTGCGCAGCGTCATCGCCGCCAGGTGATGCGATGCAACTAGCCGACGGATCAATGTTCCGAAGTCCAACCAAATATTGGGGAAGAAATCAAGCTGGAGCACCTCGGATGAATCCCGTGATCACCCGCCGTACGTTCACCAAGACCAGCATGGCTGCTGCGCTGGGCATGACCGCTTTGCAAACCACTTCAGTGGTGGGAGCCTACGCCCGTGTCCGGCTCGGGGGGATCGCGATCGGCGGACGCGAATGCCCGTTCCATGAACGGGTCGTCCAACTGTCGTCACGCTGACGACAGTTGTAGCCACTTCGACGACACGTCAGTCCATAACGTTCGTCCGGCGTGCGGTTGGGGACGCCGAGCTCCAAGAAGAGATAAATCGCTGCAAACCATAGGCTTTCGTCGAAAAAGCCCTTGCGAGAAGAACGTCATTCCGGTTTTGGCACTGTCGTTGCACCCGTCTCAAGGCATTGTTGATGAATTCCAACAGATGCTTTAAGGCAGGGAGACTTGGCCATGACGCGATTGCCCGCGCTCGTACTGACATCGTTCGCTTTCCTCGGCATATTCGCCTGGGCTGCCCCCGCCTCGGCAAGCCACCCCGGGTGGCGCGAGTACAAACGCCACCAAAGCGAAAACCTCCGACAGCAACGGGAGAGAGAACTCGAAACCGTGAGGCATTCAACCAGACGCGCCCAAGAAGAGCTGCGGCACTGGTACCAATCGCAACGCAATGCAATCCGGGCGGATTTCGAACATGCAAGAAGGCATCTCCGCGGCCGTGCCTGGAGCGAATACGTCCGAGGATACTCCAAAGAGATGGCTGACCTCGCTCGCTACTATGCCCAGCAGCGACGAGCACTCACCCAACAGAAGGTCGAAACCGACAAAAGAATCCGTGACTATTACCGACAACTGGAACGTCAAAGCGGTGACCGTCAGCACACGCATTGGCACGGCCACGGCGGACATCGTCATGGAACTCCGCATGTCTCCCGACCCGGCCGCCGCCCCCACGCTGGACCTTCGTTCAGCCTGCAGTTGCCGTGGATCGGGTTTTCCATTCGCTGATGGGGACCGGGATTCTTCGAGCATCTCGGCGTTCAGATCACTCCTGCCGTTTTCTGAATTCATCGAGCAGCGACTCCACAGGATCAGTAGGCCTCGCGCGTGGCTCCCACTCGGACGGGTCGATGCGCCGCACCGCACCGGCGTTCTTTTGCCGAACGGCCGTCTGGAAGACATGAAGAGGACCGCTTTCGAGTTCGGGGCCTGGAGCCAATTCAAACCAGCCGACGCTCTTGGGCGAGTAGTTCACGTTCTCCAGTTTTCCGCCCGGGACGGTGCGATCAATGGTAATCGACTGCACCGCCAGTTCGTAGACGCTCACGTCGTATCGCACGGCAGGAGGTAGCGGAGTCGCGAATTCATCCCGTTGCGTCAGCCCCGGGACGCCATATTCGTAGATTTCTACCAGAGTGCCGCCGGCGTCTCGTGCCAATGAGATCGTCTCGCTCGCACCGGCGGGGATTCGCAAACGCATCGACTTGGCCGGATTGCGACGGTCGGCCACCAGGACCCACAGTTCTTTGGAATGGGAATTGACGAACTCGACCAACGCCGGCTCAAGCGGCGGATTGGGCCGTAGCTCACGGCTCGCAAAACGGTAGTCAGAAAACGCCGGCGGCAACACATCACCCCATGGACGCAGAGCCCACATTTGTAAGGAAGAATAGACGAACGGCTGCAAGGAAAGGACTCCTGACGCGTCGGCTGTCAGGACGTGAGCCGCCCGTCCTCTGCCCACGCATGCGAAGGCATGATAGCCGGGGCGGTCGTGGATCGGTATCATTTGCCACAACTGACTCACGTCACGGGCCGTCCTCTCCAGTCGCGGTAGGCCGTCCGGCCGTCCGGATAACGACCAGCGTCGTCCGTGCAGGCCGCTGTGGATACGATAGTAGCCGTTGTCCAAAGGCGCGAAGAGCCAGGCCTGCCCGTCGTCGTCGGCCGCCAACTCGAGGGTCAAGCGTCCGCCAGGTGCGGCGCTCAAAGCATGATCGGCATGGGCGGCGGAGATCAGGCGAAAGGGGGCGCGAGACTCGACGTTCGCAGCGCCCGGTATGCCAGTGCCTTCTCGCCCGCCACCCGACTCCAGCGAACGAATCGTCATCCGGCTCAGACGGAAAGCGGTTGGACGACCGTCCACAAAATCGGCGATCTGCATATTGCCACGATCGCTCGCCGGCCAGCGGAGGATCTGCCGCGCGCCGGCACTGAAATATGCAATGAAGCCACGATCCTCGGGGTCGAAACGCCGATCCCGAGAGTATTCGGTGGCGTTTCCGCGAGAGTCGATGATCACCAGCCGTTGCGGTGTCCGCTCCGCCTGCGAGACCATGTCCGTACCCTCCACGATCAACTCGTATCGCTGCTGAGCGTGAACGGTTACGGCGAGTACGGAGAATACCACCACTGGAAATGTAGCGAATATCCTGCTTTTCATCATTCGACTCCTTGTCGCAAGGCGGTTTGCAGACACCTGTGATTGTAGCACAACTTGTCCGGAATACCCGGTAAATCCCCAGCGATCTGGCAGTGCATCAAGACTGGGGGAGGGCAGAGTGGGGGGCAGGTCTTGACTCATAACTTATTTCCTGCTTCTTTGGCATGGCAGAAAGCGCGTCTGATAAGTTATAAGTCAAGACCTGACCCCAAGGAGTTTCGGAGGATGAACCTGCTGCGACTTGTTTTCGTAACCGGCTTGATCGGTAGCCACTTGTTTCTGCTCGCGATGCGAATCGATGGCGCCGAAGCGTCAGGAATCAAGGTGCTGATCGTCGATGGGCAGAACAACCACGACTGGCGAGCAACCACGCCGTTGATGCGTGCCATGCTTGAAGAAGGCGGCTTTGCCGTCCAGGTAGCGACCGTGCCGGCGGAAGGCCCCGAGCGAGACGAGTATACGGTCGCGTTGGACCGTGTGCACGTCGTCGTGGGTAACTTTACCGACATCGGTGGAGTGCCGGCCCCGACCAAATTCTTTAACGAACTGACCACCTGGGTCGCTGCGGGCGGTGGGTTCGTGGCGGTACATGCCGCGACGGCCGGCATGGAGCACTTGCCTGATTACGTTCGCATGGTCGGACTTGGTTGGGGCAACGCAGGACGAGGCGCTCGATTGGTGGTCGACGATTCCGGCCGCGTGATTCGCACGCCCAAAGGCGAGGGGCCTGGCACCGGGCACGGCCCGATGGAGCCGATTGAAGTGACCGTCTGGAGCGACCATCCGATCGTCCGCGGTTTGCCTCGCCAATGGCAGGTCCGCGACGAATTGTGGTTCGCCGCCCGTGGTCCCGCCGAAGGACTGCATGTGCTGGCCACCGGCTACGCTCCGCAAACCGAACAAAACGAACCGGTGCTATGGACGGTCGACTTTGGTAAGGGACGGGTGTTCGTCCAACTGTTGGGCCACGACACCAATACGATGAAAGATGTCAGCTTCCGCACGACCTTGCTGCGTGGTTGCCAATGGGCAGCAACCGGCCAGGTAACATTGCCATAAGTTATAAGTCAAGACCTGACCCCAATGTGAAGGGAATATTGAATGTCGAGTGCAAGATGGGGGGCCATATTATTGGCCGTGCTGATGGTCACCAACATGGGCGTTGCCTGGAGATCGGAGGCGGCTGACCGGCCGAATCTGCTGCTGATTCTCGCCGACGATCTGACGTGGCGGGACGTTGGGTTTGTCGGCAACGCCGAAGTCAAGACTCCCAATCTCGATCAACTCGCCAGTCAGAGCATGCACCTGCGGCACATGTTCGTCTCGGCCCCCATGTGTACCCCCGTCCGTAGCGCGCTGTACACGGGATTGTACGGCGTCCGTAGCGGCGCTTACCCCAACCACTCGCGCACCCACTCCGGTACACGCAGTATTTTCACCCACCTCAAAGCGCACGGCTATCGTACCGGCTTGCAGATCAAGCAACACGTCGCCCCACGCGAGACCTTCGACTACGAATATCTCGGCGGCGGGCACTTCGATTTCGAAGTCACTCGGGCGTTCGTCACTCGCGATCCACCGCAACCGTGGATGCTCGTGTTCGCCTCGAACTTCCCGCATGTCAATACGTGGGGCCGAGTCGTGCCCCAGCAGTTGCGTGCCCACTTTGACGCCGATCAACTAACGGTGCCCGAATACCTGGTCGATACGCCCGAGACGCGCGACAAGCTCGTCAGCTACTACGCCGCTCTGCTGGCGCTGGACAACCAGGTGGGCGAGTTGATGAAGATGCTCGAAGAGACCCGGCAGGTCGACAATACGCTGGTGATTTTTCACTCCGAGCAGGGCTGTTCGCTGCCGTACGCCGGGAAATGGTCGCTGTATGACAACGGCATCCGCAACACGGCCCTGGCTCGCTGGCCCGGACGCATCCCAAAGGGTTCAACGACCGATACGCTGCTGCAGGATGTCGACCTGGCCCCCACGTTTCTCGATGCGGCTGGCGTCGATCCGACCACGATCGACACCGGTCGCCCCGACGCGGACGGCAACACCGGTTTCGACGGAAGCAGCTTCCTGGATGTCCTGTTGGGCAAGACCGATCATCATCGCGACTACGTCTTCGCCCAGCACACCACCGTGGTCGTCCACGGATTCCGCGAGCCGTATCCGATCCGATCCGTCCGCGACGATCGCTACAAGCTCATCCACAATATCGCGCACGACAACACGTTCTGGATCCGCGGCATCCACGTCGCGTCGCCGATCGATTCCTGGCGTCAGGCAGCGGAGGAAGACGGGGAAATCGCCGCCCGCGTTCGTTGGCTCTCCCACCGCCCGGAATTCGAGTTGTACGACCTCCAACACGATCCGTTGGAGAACAACAACATGGCCGACGATTCCGACCACGCTCAGATCAAGCGACGGCTCAAAACCCAGCTCGACGCGTGGATGCGTCAGCAGGGTGACGACGGGCTCGAAACCGAACTCCAGGCCCCTTCTCGCAGACAAGGTGGATGATTGTGAAATGCCGCCGACCGCTGACCGAAGATATGGAACCATCGATCCTTTGAATCGCCCGATCTACTTAGGCTTGGTCGGATCCGTGTAATTGGCGCAGATGGTGTACGGCCGCGGTGACGGATTGGATGGCGAATTCGACTTGCTCCATCGTGTTGAATCGTCCCAACCCGAAACGCAAACTGGCGCGCGTCTGATCCGTATTCAATCCCAGTGCTTGTAGCACGTGGCTAGGCGCCGGGTCGGCAGAGGAACAGGCGCTGCCGCTGGACACCGCTAGGTCCCGCATGTTCATCATCAAGGCTTCGCCATCGACGTCACCGAAACAACAGTTCAAGTTTCCCGGCAATCGCAAGTGCGTGAGCTGCAGAGCCGGTCCATTCAACAAGATGCCCGAAATCCGCTGCTGCAACCCGTGGTACAGATGATCTCGCAAATGGGCCAACCGAGAGTTTTCGTCCAGTCCTTCGTCACTGCATAATTCCAGTGCTTTGGCCAATCCTACGATTCCCGGTACGTTGGCCGTCCCGCTGCGAAATCCGTATTCTTGCCGCCCACCATCGATTTGGGACTCCAGACGCACTCGAGGCGTTCGTCGACGGACGAACAAGGCGCCGATGCCTTTCGGACCGTAGACCTTGTGTCCCGAGAAACTCATCAAATCGACTTGCCATCGATCGACGTCCACCGGGATCTTGCCGACGGCTTGGGTCGCATCGGTGTGAAACACAACGCCACGTTGCCTGCAGCAACGGCCGATCTCTTCCATCGGCTGCAAGACACCGATCTCGTTGTTGGCCGCCATCACCGAGACCAGGACGGTATCATCGCGGATGGCAGCGGCCAGTTGATCCACATCGATCGTCCCTGCATCCTCGTGGCCATGGGGGCGCACGGGCAGCAGGGTGACCTCGAATCCATGCTTTTCCAATCGAGCCAGCGGGTCCAAAACCGCTCGGTGCTCGGTCGCCACGCTGATTGCGTGGTTTCCACGCCGGCGCGTTCGTTCGCAGACACCGCGGATCGCCAAATTGTTGCTCTCGGTCGCACCGCTGGTGAAGATGATCTCGCGAGTCTGAGCGCCGATCTGCTGGCCGATCGACTGACGAGCCTGATCGACAGCCGCTTGGGCAGCCCAGCCAAAGGCATGGCTGGTGCTGCCCGCGTTTCCGTATTGCTGACAAAAGAACGGCAACATGGCATCCAGCACACGCGGATCGGTCTGCGTGGTGGCATGGTTATCCAGATAAATGGGCTTTTCCATCGGGGTCAGGTCTTGACTTATAACTTAATGTGCTTCGTTTCGCGATAAGGTTGACGGCTTGGCTCAACAATTGGCAAAGGCCTTAAGTTATAAGTCAAGACCTGACCCCAATTCCAACTCACAGCAGGCTGTTCAGATGCTCCAGGCTCTTGGCTGCCTGGTCGGGCGTTCCGCATTCGACGGAGAAGACGATATCGCGAGGGCAATTTTCTTGGACGATGTCGATGATCCGCCGCCAGTCCAGCACCCCTTCGCCGCAAGCGCATCCGACCGGGGTGCCGGTCACCTTGCCTCGTTCCTGCGAGGAATGCGATTCCGAGATATCTTTGGCGTGCAGGTGGACCAGACGGGGTGCCACGCGTTCCAGCCAGGGGTACACATCGTGTCCGCACAGGTAGGCGTTGCCCGTGTCGAAATTGATGCCGATCGCGGGTGAAGACACCAGGTTGTAGATGCGATCCAGGCCCTCGGGCGTGCGAGAATACTGAGCATGCGGCTCCAACCCGATCTTGACACCTCGACGTTCCGCCACAAACGCGGCTTCTTGCAGGGTATATTTGATCAGCACGAAATCATCTTCCTCGCTGGTCCACTTGGCCTTGATGCCTTCGTCCGTATTGATCACCGGCACACCGATCTCGGCCGCGACTCGGATCGCCAGCTTGATGTACTCGCCATGCACGTCGGGTCGGCCCAGCGGTCCGTGGCTCTGTAGTCCCGAGATGGCCAATCCGGCCGCATCGCATGCTTCTTTGATCCGGTAGGGATCATCGAACATGGAAACGGTATGAAAATACCCCGCTTCGCTCATCAGTTCGCGTCCGAAATGGACCATCGGTTCGAAGTACTTGTAGCCCATTTTCGCCGCCGCTTCGACGGCCCATTCGAACGGTTTGTCACTGCTTCGCGAGAATTCGGCGTTCAGTCCTACAGCGATTTTCCCCATGACACGGCTCCGTTTTGTTTAGGGTTCCACGATAGTCAACCGGTCTCTTCTACCACATCGCCCCCCTGACAACCAGCCCACAAGATGCTATGATAGCGCGGACTTGTCCGAGTCGTGTTGGCGGCGAGTCGTGCTGGCGGATGGAGCGGATGGTTCCGTCGGGCGACTGGCCGTGGGGCGATTTTGGTTCCCACCATCCGAAGAACCTTTACGTTTGGTCCGTCATGAACAGTCTGTTGACCGAAGACGATTTGTATTTGTTTAACGAAGGAACTCACCAGGCTTTGTATGAAAAGCTGGGTTCGCATCCGTGCACGATCGAAGGCGAGCCGGGGGTGTATTTCGCCGTCTGGGCACCCAACGCGGAATCGGTGCACGTGATGGGCGATTTCAACGGGTGGTCCAAGTCCAAGCATCCGTTGCGGGCTCGCGGCAATTCGGGGATCTGGGAATTGTTTGTGCCGGAGGTGGCGACCGGAGCGCGGTACAAGTACTTCGTCGTTTCGCGGTTTCACGGATATCGGGCGGACAAGACCGATCCGTTCGCCCGACACAACGAGATCCCGCCGCGAACGGCTTCGATCGTGACCGACCTGGATTATTCGTGGCAGGATGGCGACTGGATGGCGCGACGCTGGCAGCATAACTCGCTCAATGCGCCGATGTCGATCTACGAGATGCATTTAGGGTCGTGGGGCAAGCTGTCCCCCGATTACGGCCGACATCCGACATATCGCGAGCTGGCCGGGCCGTTGGTCGATTACGTGCGGAAGATGAATTTTACGCACATCGAATTCATGCCCATCATGGAGCATCCGTTCTACGGTTCGTGGGGCTATCAGTCCACCGGCTATTTTGCACCGACCAGCCGCTACGGCACGCCCCAGGATTTGATGTATCTGATCGATTGCCTGCACCAGAACGACATCGGCGTGATCCTGGACTGGGTCCCCTCGCACTTTCCGACCGACGAACATGGCTTGGGCTACTTTGACGGCACGCACCTGTACGAGCACTCGGATCGACGCCAGGGCTGGCATCCCGACTGGGACAGCTACGTCTTCAATTATGGACGCACGGAGGTCCGCGAGTTCCTGCTGAACAGTGCCTTGTTTTGGCTGGATAAGTACCATATCGATGGATTGCGGGTCGATGCGGTGGCGTCGATGTTGTATCTGGATTATTCCCGCAAGGAGGGCGAATGGATTCCCAATTGCTTCGGCGGGCGTGAGAATCTGGAGGCGATTGATTTCCTGCGGACGATGAATACTGAGATCTATGCGAAGTATCCGGACGTGATTACGGTCGCCGAGGAATCGACGGCGTGGCCGATGGTTTCCCGCCCGCTGTACGTCGGCGGTTTGGGATTCGGCGCCAAGTGGGACATGGGCTGGATGCATGACACGTTAGACTATATGTCGCAGGACTCTGTTTATCGCAAGTACCGGCACGATCAGATCACTTTTCGGATGGTGTACGCGTTTTCGGAAAACTACATGTTGCCGCTGTCGCATGACGAGGTGGTTCATGGCAAGGGTTCGCTGCTGAGCAAGATGCCGGGCGATTGGTGGCAGAAGTTCGCCAATCTGAAAGCCTTGTACGGCTACATGTGGGCCCAGCCGGGCAAGAAGATATTGTTCATGGGTGGCGAATTCGGCCAATGGCGGGAATGGAACCATGACCTGACGTTGGACTGGAACCTGCTGGATCTGCCCACGCACGGCGGCTTGCAGCGATGGGTCGAGGACCTGAATCGGCTGTACCGCGACCAGCCGGCGCTGCACGAGTACGATTGTGATCATCGCGGATTCCAATGGGTCGACTGCCACGACAGTCAACAGAGCGTGCTCAGTTTTCTGCGTCGGGGAAAGACCGATCCGTCCGAGATCCTGGCCGTCTTTAATTTCACGCCGGTCCCACGAACCCGCTATCGGCTGGGCGTCCCTCGTCCCGGCTTTTGGCGGGAGATTTTGAACAGCGATGCCGAGGTCTACCACGGCACGGGTTGGGGCAATGCCGGTGGGGTGCAGGCCGATGAGTTACCATCGCACAGCCAGCCCTATTCCTTGGAACTGACGCTGCCCCCCCTGGCCGCCGTGTTCCTGCGCAGTGA
>REEF01000363.1 GCA_007695205.1 Planctomycetaceae bacterium | reverse complement strand
GCCTATGGTTGATCGTCGGCCGAAAACGACTCCCGACCCCGCTAGCCTCTACCGATCCTGTTCGTCATCGTCGCCGATATCGACCTGGACCCCATTGGAACCGGCGTCGACGCTGACGCCATCGTCGCCGACATCCACCTGGACGCCATTGTCTCCCAGGTCAACATCCACATCCAAATCGATTGGGCGGCCCTCCTCACCTTCGACTTCTGCTTCCTGCGCCGGCTGCTGGTCAGGAACGGTTTGCGCCGGCGGGTCTTCCGGAGCGGGCGCGGATACCGGCTGCGCGCATCCCGGAAACGAGGCAGCCAGAACGATCATCATGGTGAAACTGCGAGTTCTGGTGACAGTCATTGGATTCTCCTTGTGAGGGGGGATGCAGCAATCTGCTTCGTCTGCGGATCCAACCGCAGCCGAGTCCCATAGGATACGGCACAACAGGTGCATAATTTGTGCCAAAGCGACCACGTTTTGATCGAAGTGCACCGATGAGAAGCCCAGTTTTCCTTTCGTCGAACATCCTTGGTGCCTGGGACCCGTCGACCCAAAGCAGGCCTGAAACCTGTACCGCACCAATGGACGGTGCGCCGAGCAAGCGATCCGCCAGTCTGCCGCTGTGATACGACAATCTGTCGGTGTGGATGCGCTCCTATAGCACCAAAAGGGTGTTAAAGCCGAGAACTTTCACGTGCGGCATCCAAAATGCTATCCGTATTATTCTGGCATGCCGGTGTTCTTCGGACACACGAATGTCGCTGAAAATGATGTCTTTCATGCTGACGAGGAGTGCGAGCAATGAACAAATGGAACAAGATCATCTATCCCACGGATTTTTCTTCGGCTGCCGAGGCAGTCTTCGACACTGCCCAACGATTGGCTCGCGATAGCGATGCGCTGCTACTGATCGTGCATGTGGTCGAGCCCGTCGTGGCGGCGACACCGGGCACGGTGGCTCCCCCGGTGACCATCGGGGGGACGGATCTGTCCGAGACTCAGCAAAAAGCGGTCACGGAAGCGCGCAAGGAACTGCACAAAGTTGTACCCACCGACCCAGTGATTCGTTTTGAGCATCGAGTGATCGAAGGCCTTGCCAGCGACGGCATTTTGAATTTGGCCGAGCTGGAACAGCCCGATTTGATCGTCATGGGGACGCACGGTCGAACGGGATTGAAACGGCTGCTGATGGGCAGCGTTGCCGAGAAGATCGTCCGGCATGCCCGTTGCCCCGTACTGACGCTGAAAGCCTCGAAGTCTTCCTCCGAAAACAGCGGCGAAAGCGAAGCGCCCCGTTCGTGATTACTAGGCTTGGCGGTCCTTCATCAGCTCATCTAACCGGCTGGTGAACTGGCCACGTGTCAGGACTTGATCGCATCCGGCCTGACGCGCTCGCTGCAACACGGGGCCCAGCACGTGCGAAGCGTACGCGACGACCCGAGCGGGCGACAAAGATCGACGAACGGCTGTCACGATCCGCTGCACATCGCAATCCGAGGCGGATAGATCGAGGATCAACAGATGCAGTGATACCTCGTCGGCCACGTGCTGCAGAACTTCGTCGGTGCCCGTCACCAAGCGAAGGTCGACGCTGGCGGCACGCGCCGCTTGGGCGACCCGAGACGAAAACAACAAATCCGTCGAGAGCAGCAAAACGGACATGGCGTCAAATGGCTCCAGGCCCACGTTGGGCATCGCCGATCTGAATGGCCTCGTCCATCGGCAACACGAAGATCTTTCCATCGCCGATGTTGCCTTCGGGACCGGTTCGAGCGATTTCGATGATCGCGTTCAGCGTGCGGTCTAAGAAATCATCATTCACGGCGATCTCCAAGGCGATCTTCCGCAACAGATGCGTCTTGTACTCGATGCCCCGGTATGTTTCGTTGTGGCCCTTTTGGCGGCCGAATCCCTGGGCGTCGCAGACGGTCATCCGTTGGACACCAATGCGGTGCAAAGCCTCCTGGACTGGTCGTAACTTGGTTGGTTGGATGATGGCCACAATCAATTTCATCAGGGATCTCCCTACGATACCGTTCAGCAACGCTCCGTCATCAAAAGAATACCATGGTGGACTCGCCTTGGGAAACAGGCTGCCGGAAAAAAGAATCTCGACGTACATGGGGATCGGGAAGTGTCCTTTGACGGATTCTTAGAATTCGGGTACCGAGACTTTCGGTCGTTTCCGGCCCGATGACAATCGAGTATGTTAGGGGCCGGTGGCAAGAGGACTGGTTGGAGCAGGCTTGTTTGTTCCCGTTTCGGAATCAGGCGTTGGAGGTTCGACCGATGAATAGAAGTCCACGGTTCCCGCTCGGACGGCTGAGCGGTATCACTCGTCGACAGGCGCTCGTTACCGCCGGTGCTTCGAGCCTGGCCGCGTTCTTGCCGAGAGCGGCAACAGGTGCTCTGGCGGGTGACGGTGTTTCGCACGTGGGATTACCTTTGGCGACCGCTCCGGAACTGCAACCGGCGGCCGGGTTGCTGACCGGCTTTCTCGGGTTCGGCTGGAAATCCTTTGCGATTGGTCCGCCCGGTACGCCCGTCAGCGTACTGGACGGGCTGGGCCCTGCCGCGCCGTCTATCTCGGAAGAAGCCGAATGTCGTCTGCGATTAACCAATGCTATCGACGTACGAGACCGATACACGATCCGGGTAACCACGGTCGATGATCTCCTGATAGGGACGTTCGATCTGCGGTTCGCCGGTTTGTATCAGGTACAGGAAATCCGGCTGACGCCCGCTCAAGCCCGCGAAGTCTTGGCTCGCGGCGCGGTTTTCACCATGGAATCCGGCCCAGGTCCCGTCTGGTTTTTCGCGCCGTCACCGGACGCATCCCCGCAGCCGGACCCCGTACAGTTGCCGCATGTCCTGATCGCTTCGTCCCAGGGATCGCTCGATCAATTCGAGCGGCGATTGCATGGTTTGGTGATGCTGCAGGGATTTGGTTGGCAGAGCGGGTGTGTTTCCGAAGGAATTTTGGATCTTGCTCAAACGCGGCAATGCGAAGATTTGTTGCGGGCCGTCGATCGCTACTTGGGGATGTATTTTACGGACGATGGCGTGTTCTTCGAGAGTCCTCGCAGCCATCCGATGCGCAACCGGGTGGGAGGCATCGAGGAGCCTTTGCCTTGGGCCACGTTGGGGCGGCGGCATCCCGATCATCCGGCGATAGGTTTGGGCGCCGATTTTCTCCGCACGCGGACAGACCCTCGGCCGACTCTTGACCGTGGCGGAAGCTTGACGACCGAAGGCAACTACACAGCCGCCTACCCGACCGCGGTCCTGGCGGACGTGCTGAAGTCCGATGAATTGGCAGCGTTGGCGCTAGAACACCTGGAGGCTCGAAAAAAGACGAACGTCCATGGCGGAGATATCTACCAGCGGGGCAGTTTGACGGGCCCCGACCGTTTACGGAACTGGTGCCGAGGCGTTTGTTGGTACTATCTGGGCATCGTCCGGACCTTGCAAGCTCTGAAGGACCGGCAAGCGGTGGCCGCCTGGGAACCGGAGATCGATCGTGTGGCTCAGTTGTTACTGAAGCATCAGCGTCGCGACGGTCTCTGGGGTAATTTTTTACATGATCCCCAATCGATCGCCGATACGTCCGGTTCGGCGGGACTGGCTGCAGCGTTGGCGATCGCACATAACGCCGGTTGGCTGCCGACCGAAGCGCGGCAAGCTGCCCAGCGGACTCGGGACGGTCTGACGGCTCATCTGACCCCCGATGGGTTGCTGGGTGGTGCTGCCCAGTCGAATAAGGGCGGTGACTCGCTGCAACACAGCGACTACCGCGTGCTGTACCAGATGGGGATGGGTTTGCAAGCCCAATTGTTGGCTGCGCTGGAAGCGTCGTCGTAAATCGGTGGCGTCGTCCTTTCAAGCCACACGGTGGACAGCGAAGCGAGTCAGGCTGTGCAAGTGCGCCAACGCGTCGTTCATGGAAAGGCCGTCCAGTTGGCCAGCGGCTAGGACGGCGTACTGGTGAGCCTGCTGCTGGGCATACTCGACGGCGCTGGATTGCTGCAGCAGTTGCCGCAGGGACTGATGAGCGTCGCGATGATCGCTGGTCGCCATCTGAAGGATTTGTTGTCGTGTGATCGCGTCGACGGTCTGCAACATGCGAATCAGAGGCAGCGTAGGCTTTTGTTGCTGGAGATCCGTCCCCAACGATTTCCCGGTGGTCTCTTCGCGGCCCACCAGGTCCAGGATATCATCGGCGATCTGAAAGGCGATTCCCAAATAGCGGCCGTAACGTTCCAAACGTTCGATGGTGGTCGCATCGGCCGCCGCATAATGGGCGCCCAGCAGGCAACTGCACGCACAGAGCTCGGCAGTCTTGGCTTCGATGATGCTCAGATATTCCGCCTCGGTTAAACGGAAATCGCCACGCGTTCCTTTCTGACGCAATTCGCCTTCACACACTCGATTGGTGGCTTGCCCAATGGCGCGACAAGCAAACACATCGTCCAGACTGCTCGCCAGGAAAAACGCCTGGCTGAACAGCAGGTCGCCCAACAGGATGCTTGCCTCGTTATCCCATCGCGAGTTCACCGTGGCCAGATGGCGGCGCGTCGTTGCGCCGTCCAACACATCGTCATGCACCAGCGTCGCGGTATGGATCATTTCCAACACTGTCGCCAGCGTCAGATGATCGGGCTGGATCGGGCCGCACGCCTGGGCACTCAACAATACCAGCACCGGTCGTAGTCGCTTGCCGCCCAACAAGCAACCGTAACGACAGAGTTCATCGACATAGGGCTGCTGGCTCCGAAGCTGCTGACGGAGAAGCTGCTCTACCTGTTGCAGTGGGTCAGCCACCGAAGCGTAGATTTGGGCGAGCGTCGAAGGCGATGCGGCGGCGGGTTTCGAAGCGGCGGTAATCGTGGGCATGGCAGTCACTCGTCAAGACTCCGAATTGCGGCGGAAATGACCGCTGCGGCCACCCTCTTTTTCATCGAGGCGGACATCTTCGATGGTCATGCCTCGGTCGATCGCCTTGCACATATCGTACACCGTCAAGGCAGCAGCGGTGACGGCTACCAACGCTTCCATCTCGACGCCTGTCTTCGCCGTGATCGTCACGTGGGCGAAAATGGCCAGATGCCGATCATCCGGGAAATCGAATCGCAACTCGACCGACTCGATCGCCAACGGGTGGCACAGTGGGATCAAGTCCGAGGTGCGTTTGGCGGCCATGATCCCGGCCAACCGAGCTACTTCCAGCACATCGCCCTTAGAGAATTCCCGCGAACGGATCCGCCGCGATGTTTCCGGTTCCATCGCGACTCGACCGCTGGCTCGAGCGACACGCCGAGACACCTGCTTCTCTCCCACGTCGACCATGCGGCTAGCACCCGTGTCGTCAAAATGCGTAAAACTCGGCTCGTTGGGCATTTCCGCTCTCGATCTGTCACCGAAGTTGTCACCGAAGTGTAACCGTCTTACGATAGAAGAAGACCCGCAGGCGTTTGGATCAGGCAACAAAAAAACGCCCAACAAAGTGGGCGTTTTCTTGGGATGGGGGGGATAATGGAGACCGGGGGGTGAAACCCTAGGTCATTCCTTTGGTCGCTGGATGCAACCACCCCATCCAGATCTATATTTTCCATCGTGTGGGTCAGACACGACAGGTTGATCGAAGCGGCGAGGACTGTCTTCAGATGTCGGGTAGAATGAAGGCTGGATCAGACCAGTTCCTTCTTCGCCCCGATCAGGGTCCGCAGACGCTCGGCCAGCAGCCTTGCATCGAACGGTTTCTTAAACGTTTCGTTGATACTCGAACGATCGAAACTCATCGGCTGTCCGTCGTCGGGCAACAGCGCGATCAGAATCGTTTCGCCGAAATCCGTATTCTTCCGCAGGTTCTGGCAGATCTGCAGGGCTTCCACGCGACCGATCGAAAAATCGACGATGATGCAGTCGGGATGAAAGCTTTCCGCTTGAATCCCGGCTTCAAAGCCACTGGCGGCAACGGCGACCTTGAAGGCCCGTTCCGGCGGCAGCTCTCGTCTGAGGTTCTCGATCAGCACCTGATCTTGAGCCACGATCAGCACCTTGGCCATGGCCTCGTCTTCGAGGTCGCCCAAGGGCATCCCATGCTCTTTCAAAAACTTGATCAAGTATTCTCTGGGAATACGTCGGTCTTGGGAACCGGGAATCCGGTACCCTTTCAGGCGGCCCGAATCGAACCACTTGCTGACCGTGCGTGGGGCCACTTTACAGATCTTGGCGACCTGTCCAGTTGTGAACACCTTCATCGCAGGTTCTCCATAACTCTCTCGTTGATCTCGTCCTCGTTCCGCGTCCAACCGAAGTGGCCGGATCACGGCGTCTACACCCCCATGCCTGTGTCGACTGCCGGTGGGATCGGCATATCACCGGCAGGTGGGACAACCGGTGTGGCACAAACAACTGGGTCGGGGTTCGACATCACTACACGCTTCGGCGAGGCTCGACTCAGCTCCCTCTGGTTTTCGCCTCAGTACAATCATCGGCAAACGGAACGTTCGAAACTTGGTTAAAATTGACAAAATGGAGAAGTCTCTTGCATCCGCCCCATCAGTCAAAAGCCCAACAACTCCAGGAGGTGCGATTGGTCCAAGTTGGATGGTCCAGAGATGGATCCCAGAGAACCGGATGGACGCATTTTGTCCATCGAATTCATGATGAGCGCAATCAGCGCCCCTCAGGCAGGACCCCCCCTGCTCGATCGCTCCGCTGGCCAAACGCCCGCCGGGTGAACCGTTGTGCGTCTTGGAGCAAACCTTCCGATTTTATGTTTCGAATGGACAAGGGGGTTTACTTTAGAAAGTTTCTTAATAGATCCTGAAACTTCCCTCGCCAGGGGGGTGGTCCGAGCTCTGGATCCAATAAACGGAACTGTTCGAAGACTTTTCGGGCCATTTCGGGATCCGTTTCCAGCAAGCAGAGGATCTGATAGTACTTTGCCTCGTACCACGGCTCGGTTCCGCTCGAGGACCCCGCCAACAAGGCGCGCCATCGTTCGAGCGATCCCGTGTAGTCGCCTTGTTCCCACTGAGCCATCGCGGCACGTCGCAAATAATTTCGGTCGGTCGGGAACGCGATCAGTAGCTGCTCCAGTTGGTCGACGGCGTGCTGGAAATGGCCAAGCTGCATGGCGTAATCGGCCTGGCGGGACAGGGAAACTCGGGCGTTGGGGTTCGTTTGGAGGATTTCTAACGAGGTGCCCAACCGCTCGCTCAGCCGCTGGTAGACCTGCTGCGCCTGCTGTTGGGCGGCCACACGTTGGTCCAGGGCACTCTGCTGCACCGCCTGATCGGCCGCTCGAGCGACGATCACCAGGGCTGGCAATTCGTAATCGGTGCCTGCCGCGTGCTGGACCAGCCATTGGGCATAACGCAACCGATCGTCTTCTCGCTGGACCGCGGCGGCCAGTTGCATCCGGCGGAAGTGGTACTCGATGACCATCGGGCTGCTGTTCGGCAACCGATCGATCAGCCGGGAAGCGTGATCTAAAAATTCAGCCGCTACCTGGCCCTGATCGGCCGAATCCCGCAGCGCAACATCTGCGGCCAGCAAGCAGCACTTGACCGTCTGGTGCTCGTCAGCCTCGCGCCCGGCCTCGGCCAAGTATCGGCGAGCCGCCGAGACGACCTGCCTGGCTTGCCTATTCTGTTCGGCCGCAGGCGAATCGTTCCAAAGTTGATGTTGCAATAAGCACAGGTCGTACAGTGCTGCGAGGTATTGGGGATCGCCGGACGGAATCTGTTGCAGTCGGTCGATGGTGTCTTCCAAGGATTCCGAGCGGCGCTGAAGACGGTCCAACAACGACTCGGCTCGCCGCGCATAAGCGTGATTGGGAAAGTCGCGTTGAAGGCCCTGCAACACATCGATCGCTTGAGCGACCCGTTGTGGTTGAGCCTCCGAGGCCTTGTGGTGCGAGGCGAACGTGAGCCAAGCGGCTTGAGCTGCCGCTTGGGAATCGCTGGGCTTCAGACCAGTCCAGGCCAATTGGGCAAGCTGGGCAGCTCGCTGGTAGTCCTGAAGCTGGAACCAACACCACGCCAGTTCGTAACGGCATCTCGAAGCCTGTTCCGGGTGACGGACAGCGTCGGGATGCTGCAACGCGGCCTCCAGTCGTTCGATAGTTGCTCGATAGTCCTCTGGACGGCCGCTCTTTTCCGCTGCTGCCAGCGATTGTCGGGCGGCCGACCAGGTCAGCAGGAAACCACCACCGAAGTCTGACGGGATCTGGAATCGTTCCACCAATTGATCAATCGTGCGCTGCTGGCACAAACGGGCGAGTCCTTCCAATCCAACGATCCCCAGTTGTCGACGGTCGCCCTGGGCCGCTGGATCCCGTTCGCCTTGCGCCGCTTCGACCAGGCTGACGCAGGTGCTGATCTTCCCCTGAGTCGGCGGTGGAGCAAAGTTAGCGACCCGCTGTTGGGCGTACTCCAACGCCACGTCGTAGCGTTCCGCGTTTAGCAGTCCCTGCAGGTACCAATAGGCGGCCTGATCCTGCATTTCGGGCGGGACGCTGGCGTGTTGCAACAGGGCAAAGCATGCTCGGCTGTGCTCCAATTCGCCGATGGCCGCTTCGCACAACCCCAAACCGATCAGGGCGCGGCAACGCCACACCGATTCCAAACCCAGCCACTGGGCATCCAGCGAATCATACTCGTCCACGCGGATGTCCAGCAATTGGCGAAACACGTCGCGAGCCAACTGGATCGACGCTTGGCCCGCTTGCCCCTGAATCAAACCGTGGTAATAGTTCGCCCAGCCGGCGAAGTAGGTCGCTCGCCCGGCAACGGCTTGATCGCGGTAGACCTGTCGCTGGATGGTATCCCGTTCGGGACCCTCGGGCAGTTCGTTCATCGCATCGATCCGAGCATCGACTCGAGCGTTCAACTCCTGCTGCAAACGATGCAATTCAGGGGCAATGCGCTGCAAGATCTCCAACGCCTGGTCCCGAGCCTGAGTCTGGGCGGAATCGCTGATCCAACGGACGGCCTGCGATTCAGCCAGATTGTAGTCGGCTTGCAGCAGCATCACCTGCAGCGTGGGAGTATCCGCCGCTGGAAAGCGGTGGGTCAGCGCCTGGATCTTTTCCAAAAGCTGGGCGCTTCGCTGCTGGTCTTCCGCATGATCGATCATTTGCCCCGCATACAGATCGCCAAGTCGCCGAGCCCAGTCCAACTGTTGCTGGGCATCGACCGGTTCCTCTTGCAGCAACCGTTCCAAATGCAGGATTTGCAATTCGACCAGGCCCAGACGGTCCAAAAAATCGGCCATGGTTTGGGAGCGATCCGTCTGCGCCCAGATCCTCGCCGGGTCGGCCAGGATGATCGTCACGATCAGAGCGATCGCCCAAGCCGGCAGAATCCCCTGTCGCCGACCCTTGACACTGCCTCGGCCGATCACGGTTCGTCTCCCAACGGAATGTACGATACCGACGCGAAACCGGCGGTCTTGCATGCCTGGACCGCAGCAGCCGCCATGCGGAACGGAGCGCGGTCGCTGACACGCACGAAGGCTCCTTGAGCTTTATTGTCGAACCGAGCCAACAGGTCGGTCAACTGTTCCGGGTCGTCCAATTCCCGCTGGCCCAGTCGATACACGAAGCCCGAGCGGCCCGGGACAACGTCGACCACTGCGGGCTGTAAATCCGATGCGCCCGCAGACGTCGATTGGACTCGCATCGTCGATTCCAAGTCGCGTTCGGTCGGCACAAAGCTGGCCGTCGTCAGGAAAAAGATCAACAGCAGGAAGACCACATCGATCATGCTGGTCATCGACAGTTGGATTTTGCGATGCCGTTGGAGGCGACGATTGGACAGTTTCATGGATTGTTCCTAGGAGTCCCGGGAGGGCCTGGAATTCAGGTGGGTACCTGGACGGCGATCCGAAGACGGCTGATCTGCATTTGTCCCAAAGCGCTGACAATCTGATTCACGGTGCGGCAATCGCCTCGCTGATCAGCTCGCAATACCACCGTCATCCGTTGCGGATCATCACCCAGCTTGGCCAATTCTGCCGAGACTAAGGTCAGCAGTTGAGCGACAGACATCGAGTGGCCCGAGACCAGCACCTGACCGGCCGCATCGACGTTGATGGTCATCGTGGTCTGCTTCTGATCCTCCGCGCCTGCCAGACGCGGTAATTCCAGGCGTTCCCGATTGAGTTCCGATACTTGGGTCACGGTCATGAAGAAGATGATCAACAGCAACACGACATCGATCATCGGTGTCATGTCCATTTCGGCGATCGTGGCGCGACGATGTTTGCTCAGCCGCATGGAAACCTCCGTTATCGGCGACGCCCCAGCGGCATCATGATCTGCTCGACTCGCTTGCCGGCTTCCGCCACCAAGGAATCGATGCGGTTGCGAAAGTAACTGAACGCCACCATCGTCGGCATCGCCACGACCAACCCCATCAGCGTGGTGACCAGCGCCTGGCCGATGCCCCCGGCCAGCTCGTCCGGCTTGGCGGTCCCGCCGGAAACGGCGATGGTGTTAAAGGCCTGGATCATACCGAGCACGGTGCCGGTCAATCCCAGCATGGGCGCGATCGCGCCGATCAATCCCAGCACTTCGGTCTTGCGATACAGCCGCCCCGTTTGATCTTCGCCCGCTTCCTCCACCGCGGCCTTGTACTCGGCGAACCCGTATTCCGATCCGCGGTAACGTTCCAGGCCGACCAGCACCACGCTGGCTACCAACGAATCGTTCTCGGATGCTTGACAGGCCGCGATCGCTTCGTCCACTTGGCCTTGCTCGATCAGTTTGTCCAATTGCTGAATTACGGGTTCGGGCATCAGAACGGTTTTTCGGATCGTCAGACTATGTTCGATCATGAAGCCCACCGAGACCATCGACAGCAGCAGGATCAGCAGGCCGACCAGGCCGCCATCCCGCACGGTGTCCAACAACGTCCGACGCCGCGGCTCGTGACGCTGGGGCACGGCCGAAGGCGTCGTCCACGACGACAAGTCGGGGTCGACCAGAGTTTCCTCGGTATCTTGGCCGCTGGCGCTGGTGACACCACCAACGCCGCCCAAAGCTCCGAAGATCGCCAACCAGGCGAACAAGCATCCCAGCACCGCCAAGGGCAGGATGCGGGAACGCACTGGTCGAAATGTAAGGTTTCCTTCCGGCATCGTCGCTCCTCAAGGGGTTGTCTTGATGGTAGGCTGCTGACCCACCAACCGGGCATGGTGCGATTGCTTGTAACGGTTCAACAATTCGTGACGAACGGACAACTGGCCGTCGGCATCATCGTCTCGGCCCAACGCCAGCATGGTGTGGTACAGGCCTGCGGCGGCCAACTCCGGGTAATCCTGGCCGTACAGGGCAGGCAATTCCAGCAACTGCAACATGCCTTGCTGACGCTGACGCAGATCCATCGATTCCAGCCGGGAACGTCCCAGCCAGTACAAAGCCAGCGGTCGATTCTCAGGAGTCATCCGGTCCAACGTTTTCTCGAGCCGCTGGAGGGCTTCCCCCGATGCTTCCGCCAGGACTTCGCCTTGAGCCACGGTGATCGTCAGCAACTCGACCAAGACGGAGTGCTCGCTGCGCACTCCGGCCAGGACTCGTCGAGCTTCCTCCCATTGGCCAGCCGTCAAGGCTAACGTCCCGTAATAGATCCGCATGCCTTCCGGACGTGGTTCTGCCATCTGGCCGATCGCTCGTAGCACCCCAGGCAACGCCGCTTGACACGCTGGTTCGTCAAACCAGATCGGGACCAGATCGCTGGTCAAACCCGTTTGCGGGTCGTATTGCAGTCGCCGGCGGCCCGGCAGGTTGATCGGCTCGCGTTGGCGACGTTGCAGCACGTCCAACGCTCGTACATACGGCTCGACGGCGGCTTCCCGTTGCCCGACCGCCAATCGTCCCCACATCAACGACTGAAAGACCACATAGGCCGTTTGGCTGTCCCGACCGACGTAGCGTGGGTAAAGGGCCTCGGCGTGGTCCAGCAGGCCTCGGTAGTCGCCCACATTCAGCCGCTGGTGCAGTCGGTACAAATGCGTGCCGATTTCGTCCAGCATCTGGTTGAACTCGGCCTGTTGGGCAGGGGCCACCTGAGCCCGTTCGACTCGCTCCCACGAAATGCGACGCCCATCGTCCAACCGCAATCCGTCCTCGTTAAAATCGACGACTCGTATGCCCGTGATCACTTCCAGATCTCGCAGGATCACCCGATCTGCCCACGCCTGGTGGGGATCGCCCATCAGCCCCAAGGCCAGCAGTAGCCAGGCCAGCCCCGGACCGTAGCGAGGAAGCAGCTTCGCTGATAGGAATGCGGAAGGGGTCGGGAGTCGTTTTCGGGCATGCCGTTTTCCACATGGTTGATCGTTGCCCGAAAACGACTCCCGACCCCGTTGCGTTTGGGCCGGTTGGCAGTTGAGAGGCTTGGGACCGGGGAGTGCTGGACGCGACCGGGCTGCACGATGGGCGCCGGAAGGGGTCGGGAGTCGTTTTCGGGCATGCCGTTTTCCACATGGTTGATCGTT
>REEF01001100.1 GCA_007695205.1 Planctomycetaceae bacterium | reverse complement strand
ACCACTTGGTAAGCGGCTTCTCCGAAAACGACTCCGACCCCTTCTGTCAACCATCTTTCGCTTCCTGATCACTGTTGCGTCACGCGATCAACCAATCCTGCAACCGTAAATCCGGAATGTTTTGGAAGTCCTTAGTATTGTGGGTAACCAAAGTCAGGTCATTGACTAGGGCAACCGCACCGATCATTAGGTCCACGGGACTCACAGTAATGCCCTGCCGCAGCAACTGGTTCTGAATGATGCCAAACCGTTCCGCAGCCTCTTCCTCGAAAGTTAGAACGCGGACTTCGGAACGAAGTGAGCGAATCTTGTCGAGAACGGACGTTGGGTTGTCTCGCCCGTAGGCCCATGCGTATAGTTCGGCGAGTACAAGCGTGGGAACCGCCAACCGCCCGGAGTGCTGGAGGAATCGATGTGTGAGGCCAGCGGGACGTCGAAGATGGGCCGACACGATGTTCGTATCGAGCAGGAAGCTCATCCTTGCACCTTGCGCCACCGCGCCGCGTGCCGGGCCTGCTGGATCTGCGCCAGAATGTGGTCGTCTTCGGGAGAATCATCGTGAAGTGGGCCTGCCGACTGCCGGATACCGTCACCTGGGGATATTGCCAAGGTGACTGGCGAAGTCGTATGCAGGGCGACTTCCACGTCCTGCCCGTCCGGAATCCCGCTGTCTTGATTCAATTCGATGGTTTTGCCATAAACTCTGCCATGTAGCGTGCGTGGCATCTTCTCACCTCCGCTTGCCGTCGTCTTCAAAGGAATTTCCATCTGCCGCCAACTCCCTTTGATTCTAGCTATTTCCCGAAGCTCGAGCAACTCCGCGCCGGAATCAAGCTGCCGAATCAGGCACGGCAACAGAAACGAACGCACATTCTCGCACGATCGGCACACCGATTGCACAACCCGAATTTCACGAGTGGAAGCCGTTAATGGCTAACGGTCTGCCAGCAGCTTGGGCAGACGGTGACGAAAAATTACGCAGCCGAATCAAGATCATGGGGGACTGCCATGCATGCGGGAAGAGACGATGCCATTAACGCGAATCGGGTTTCCGCGTCTGTTCACTTGGCGTTAAGGACCGCTGACTGGCATGGAAAGACACGAACAGCAATTGGAGACCTTGGCGGCGGTCAGCCGTCTGTTAACAGCACGGGGCCGTCAGAGCGAACTTCTGGCAGCCGTGTTGGACCAACTGGACCGCAATCTGAACATGCGGCGCGGGACGATTCTGCTGCTGATGCCCAGCGGTCGCGAACTGGTCGTGGCGGCTGCTCGGTCGGCGGAGTCGGAGCACGTTGCCGACCAGCGGTATCAGTTGGGCGAAGGCATTGTCGGTCGCGTGGTGGAGACTGCTCAGCCGGCGCTGATTCCGCGAGTTGCCGACGAACCTCGCTTCATGAATCGGATCCACCGTCGTCCGGAGAATGAGGCGGCAGGGATCGGGTTCGTGTGTGTTCCGATCATCATCGATTCCGAGGTGGTGGGGACGTTGTCGGCCGATGTGCCGCTGGACGAAAACACGGAACTGGAACAACAGGCTCGATTCCTGAGCATTGTTGCCAGCATGATCGGTTACGATGTCCGATCGCGTCGCGCGCAGAAGCTGCAACGTCAAGCCTGGGAAGCGGAGAATCTTCGTTTGCGTCACGCATTGGAAGAACGCTTCCGGCCCGAGAACATCATCGGCAATTCTCCGGAAATGCGAGATGTCTATGTCAAGATCCGCCAGGTCGCACCGTCGAATACCACGGCGTTGATCCGCGGCGAATCGGGAACCGGCAAAGAGCTGGTCGCCTCGGCCATCCACTACAGCAGCCCACGCGCTGAAAAACCGTTCGTCCGCGTGAATTGCTCGGCGCTCAGCGAACATCTCCTGGAAAGCGAATTGTTTGGGCATGAAAAAGGCGCCTTTACCGGCGCGCTGGGTACGCGGGTCGGACGTTTCGAGGAAGCCGAGGCCGGTACGTTGTTCCTGGACGAAATCGGTGACTTTTCGCCGGCGGTCCAAGTCAAGTTGCTGCGGTTTCTGCAAGAACGCGAGTATCAGCGGGTGGGCAGCAACCAGACGACTCGATCCGACGTACGAGTGATCGCAGCGACGAACAAGGATCTGGAACAAGCGGTCAAAGAAGGTTCGTTCCGCCAGGATCTGTACTATCGCATCAACATCTTTCCTCTCGTGTTGCCACCGTTGCGAAAGCGACGCAGCGACATCCTGCTGCTGGCGGACCATTTTGTCGAGCGTTATGCAACCAAGCTGGGCAAAGAGGTCCGACGAATCACCACGCCGGCCATCGACATGTTGTTTGCCTACCACTGGCCGGGCAACGTCCGCGAGTTGGAGAACTGCATCGAGTATGCCATGCTGCTTTCCAACGACGGCACCATCCATGCGCATCACCTTCCGCCAACGCTGCAAATGCCCGAAGCCTCGAATACCTCGCCGGTCGGATCGCTGACAGCTCAGGTCGAGTTATTGGAGAAGGACTTGATCACCGACGCGTTGAAGAGCACCAGCGGTAATCTGACCGCTGCCGCCAAGGTCCTGGGCATCACGCCTCGGATCATGCGTTACAAGATCAAGAAGCTGGGCATTCAATAACCGGCTCGACCGGAACTTGAATCCCTTTCTGATTCGACGGACGTTTTCGTCATTCGTCGCCCTGGAATGGACAATTTTGTCACACCGCCATCATGTGCTTGTCTGCGTTGTGTTTAGGGCACGTTGCAACGCCTTTCTCGCGACCCGGACCATCGCCACGTGACAATCTTGTTCCGCTAGCACGTCGTCGCCCGATGCAAAAGTTTTTAAGGTTTTCCCTGCAAAAACGGCGGCTTGTCGGCAAGCTCCGGCGGATTTCGATTTTTGGCGCGGCAGTTGCATACGAGACGATTTATTCAACCCGGCCGTGGCGATCCAAAGTGGCGAACGACGGGGAAGAATTCTGCGACCATACGATTCCAATCGAAAAGGGACAAAATGCGAAAGGTAGCGATTTACGGTAAGGGTGGGATTGGTAAGTCAACGACAACCCAGAACACCGTGGCTGCATTGGCCGAGATGGGCAAGAAGGTGATGGTGGTCGGATGCGATCCTAAAGCCGATTCGACGCGATTGCTCTTAAACGGTCTGGCCCAAAAGACTGTGCTCGATACGCTGCGTGAAGAAGGCGAAGACGTCGAACTGGAGGATATCCGCATGGAAGGCTTCGGCAACACCCTATGCACCGAGTCCGGTGGACCGGAGCCGGGCGTCGGATGCGCGGGGCGCGGTATCATCACCTCGATCAATCTCCTGGAACAACTGGGCGCCTATCACGAAGACGAACAACTGGACTACGTGTTCTACGACGTGTTGGGCGACGTCGTCTGCGGCGGCTTCGCCATGCCGATCCGCGAAGGCAAAGCCCAGGAGATCTACATCGTCTGTTCGGGCGAGATGATGGCCATGTACGCCGCCAATAACATCTGCAAGGGCATTCGAAAGTTTGCCGAGGCGGGTGGTGTGCGGTTGGGCGGCCTGATTTGTAACAGCCGCAAGGTGGACAACGAAGCGGAGATGATCGATGAGTTCGCGAAACGGCTGGGATCGCAAATGATCCATTTCGTACCGCGTGATAACGATGTCCAACGTGCCGAGATCCGGAAGATGACGGTCATCGACTGGAATTCCACTTGCGCCCAGGCGGACGAGTACCGAATGCTGGCCAGGCAGGTCGACGACAACGACCAGTTCGTGATCCCGGAGCCGCTGTCCATCGAAGAACTCGAATCTCTGCTGCTGGACTTCGGAGTGCTGGAAGCCGCAGCGGCTTGACGCATGGACCCACCAAGATCGAAACGATAGGAGAGAACCCCTTGTCCGAATCCTCGACTACCAGCGACATGGTACTGGGCGGCGACGCGTCCGTGACGGCGGCGGTAGTACGCGAAGAACTGCTGCGCGACTATCCTGCCAAAACCAAAAAGAAACGAGAGAAGCAAATCGTCATCAATGACAAGCAGCACGGCGACGACGGATCGTTGCAGTTGCCTGTCGTGGCGGCCAATTCCCGGACCGTGCCCGGCATCATTTCGCAGCGAGGCTGCTGCTATGCCGGATGCAAGGGCGTGATCCTGGGACCGACTCGCGATATCGTGAACATCGTTCACGGACCGATCGGATGTAGCTTTTACTCCTGGCTGACTCGACGTAATCAGACGCATACGCCGACCGACGAGCATGATAACTTCATGACGTACTGCTTTTCGACGGATATGACCGAAGAGAACATCATCTTCGGCGGCGAGAAGCGACTGAGGCAGGCGATCCAGGAGGCTTACGATCTGTTCCATCCCAAAGCCATCGCCGTGTTTTCAACCTGCCCCGTGGGCCTGATCGGCGACGACGTGCATCAGATTTCGGCCGAGATGAAAAAGCAGTTGGGGATCAATGTGTTCGCCTTCTCGTGCGAAGGCTATAAGGGGGTCTCCCAGTCGGCGGGACACCACATCGCCAACAATCAGATTTTTAAGCACGTGATCGGCGAAGACGATACCCAGCGCAGCAAGTGGAGCATCAATCTGCTGGGCGAATACAACATCGGTGGCGATGCGTTCGTGATCGAAGATCTGCTCGAGCGCTGCGGGATCGAGCTGGTCTCGACTTTCTCGGGCAATTCGACCTACGACCAGTTCGCCAACGCGCACATGGCTCGATTGAACACGGTGATGTGCCACCGATCGATCAACTATGTCGCGGACATGATCGAGAAGAAATACGGCACGCCGTGGATCAAGGTGAACTTTATCGGTGCCAATGCGACGGCCAAGTCGTTGCGGAAGATCGCCGAGTACTTTGATGATCGCCAATTGACAGAGAATGTCGAACGCGTGATCGGAGAAGAGTTTCCGGCGGTGGTCGAGGCGCAGCGGAAGTATCGGCCCCGTTGTACCGGAAAACGGGCCGTGCTGTTTGTCGGCGGCAGCCGAGCGCACCATTATCAGGAACTGTTCAGCGAACTGGGCATGGAAACCATCGCGGCCGGCTACGAGTTCGCTCACCGCGACGATTACGAAGGCCGCCAGGTGCTGCCGTCGATCAAGATCGATGCGGATAGCCGCAATATCGAGGAACTGCGAGTCGACGCCGACCAGGACAAGTTCCGCGAGTCGGATCGGCAGCAGGGCATCCAGCGGGAGAAGCAGGGGTACACGCTTCGCGAGTACGACGGCATGATGGCCGAGATGAAGGACCAGACGCTGATCATCGACGACATCAGCCACAGCGAAGCCGAGCGGCTGATCAAGATGGTCCGGCCCGATGTGTTCTGTGCGGGGATCAAGGAAAAGTATTCCGTGCAGAAGATGGGTGTTCCGTGCAAACAGCTTCACAACTATGACTATGGCGGCCCGTACGCGGGATTCGCCGGCGCGATCAATTTCTACGAAGAGATCGATCGCATGGTCAACGCGCGGATCTGGTCTCGCGTCCAACCGCCCTGGGAAAACGGAACCCCGGCTGCGGACGCCATTTCGCCTCTGCCAATATCTATGGAAGAACCCGAGGAGAGCACGAACCCATGACATTGCTTCGACATACCCAAGGCGGAGAAATCACCGAACGTCAGGCGCTGACGATCAACCCCGCCAAGACCTGCCAGCCGATCGGCGCCATGTACGCGGCGCTGGGCATCCATCGCTGCCTGCCGCACAGCCACGGTTCGCAAGGCTGCTGCTCGTATCATCGCAGCACGCTCAGCCGCCACTATAAAGAACCGGTGATGGCCGCGACCAGCTCGTTCACCGAAGGTTCGTCGGTCTTTGGAGGCCAGTCGAACCTGTTGCAAGCGATCGAAAACATCTTCACGATCTACCAGCCGGATGTGATCGCGGTGCATACGACCTGTCTGTCCGAGACGATCGGAGACGACATCCCGCAGATCGCCGAAAAAGCGTCGGAGAAGGGCCTGATCCCCGAGGGGAAACGCGTGATCCATGCCAGCACGCCCAGCTATGTGGGCGCGGCGCCGACCGGCTTTGCGAACATGACGGCGGGCATGGTGAAATACTTCTCGCAATCCACTTCGCCGAACAAAGTCGCCGGTCGAGTGAACGTCATCCCGGGCTGGGTAGAACCGGCGGATATGCGGGAGATCAAACGGATCGTCGCGGCCATGGGGCTGGAATCGATCGTCTTCCCGGACACGTCCGATGTCCTGGATTGCCCGCAGACGGGCGTGCATGAAATGTTTCCCAAAGGCGGCGTGACGGTCGAGCAGTTGCGGGCCGCCGGCGATTCCGCGGCGACGATCGCGTTGGGACCGGTTTGCTCCGGACCGGCGGCCGTCGAACTGACGAACAAGTGCGGGGTACCTCACGCCACGCTGCCGCTGCCGATCGGGCTGGAAGCGACCGACCGATTCATCCTGGAACTGCGAAAACACAACGGGGGGATCGTGCCCCAGGAGATCACCGACGAACGCGGACGGTTGATCGATTTGATCACGGACATGCACCAGTACTTCTACAACAAGACGGCCGCCCTGTGGGGCGATCCGGACCAACTGGTCAGTCTCAGCGAGTTGCTGTTGACCGTCGATATCCTGCCCAAGTACGTCGTGACGGGCACGCCCGGCAAAAAGTTCCTCAGACAAATGGGCGACGTGCTGCAGGATCGCAAGTCGGAGGTCCAGGTGCGACAGGGGACGGGGGCCGATCTGTTCCTGATGCACCAGTGGATCAAGAACGAAAAAGTCGACTTGCTGATCGGCAACACCTACGGCAAGTACATCAGCCGTGACGAAGGCATCCCGTTGGTCCGGCACGGTTTTCCGATCCTGGACCGAGTGGGCCATCAATTCTTCCCGACGGTGGGCTATCGAGGTGCCATCCGGTTGCTGGAGCAGATTCTGGAGGCCCTGATGCAGCTCCAGGACGTCGAATGCTCCGAAGAGCGGTTCGAATTGACGATGTAGCGCCAGCAACAAACAAGGCAGGGATGATGATTTCAGTTCTTGAACAGCGTGCATCGCAGATCCATCAGGACGGCAACTCGCCGTTCGCCATGGACTGCGAGAAGCACAGTGTCGCAGGTTCGGTCAGCCAACGAGCCTGCGTGTTCTGCGGCTCGCGCGTGGTCCTGTACCCGGTGGCCGATGCGTTGCATCTGATCCACGGACCGGTGGGGTGCGCTGCTTATACTTGGGATATCCGCGGCGCGTTGTCGTCCGGTCCCCAGTTGCATCGCATGAGCTTTTCGACGGATCTCCGTGAAAAGGATGTGATTTACGGTGGCGAGCCGAAACTGTATCAGGCGCTGGTCCAGTTGATCGACCACTATCGGCCGAAAGCGGCGTTCGTTTACTCGACATGCATCGTCGGTGTGATCGGCGATGATGTAGCGGCGATCTGCCGGCGTGTCGAGGCCGAAAAAGGTTTGTCGGTGCTGCCGGTTCATTCGGAAGGCTTCAAAGGCACAAAAAAAGACGGCTACCAGGCAGCTTGCACGGCTCTGTTCCAATTGGTCGGTACCGGTGCGACCGATGATATTTCGCCGTTGAGTCTGAACATCCTGGGCGATTTCAACATCGCGGGCGAAACATGGCTGATCCGCAACTATTACGAGCGGATGGGGATCCAGGTCGTAGCGACCATCACGGGCGATGGACGCGTGGACGATATCCGCCGTGCACACGGCGCCGCGCTGAACGTCGTCCAATGCTCGGGGTCGATGACGCATCTGGCGCGGATGATGGAGGACAAGTACGGAATCCCGTCGTTGCGCGTGTCGTACTTTGGGCTGGAGGACATGTCTCGAGCCCTGTACGAAGTGGCGGATCATTTCGGCGATGGCCAAGTACAGCAGCGAGCCGAAGAGCTGGTGCGCGACGAGGTGGCGGCGATCCTGCCCGATCTGCGACGGTACAAGAAGGTGCTGAGCGGCAAACGGGCGGCTATCTATACGGGCGGTGCGTTCAAGGCGTTCTCGCTGGTCCGGTCGCTACGGACGCTGGGGATGAAGACCGTGTTGGCCGGATCGCAAACCGGTAACCGCGAGGATTACCGGTTGCTCCGCGAATTGTGCGACGAAGATACGATCCTGGTGGATGATACCAATCCACTGG
The DNA here is from genome assembly GCA_007695205.1 of Planctomycetaceae bacterium. Classification (GTDB taxonomy): domain Bacteria; phylum Planctomycetota; class Planctomycetia; order Pirellulales; family Pirellulaceae; genus SKKK01. The sequence continues at coordinate 4,539 of REEF01001100.1, read as the reverse complement.
AACTGGCCAAATTCGTCCAGGAGAAGGAAGTCGACCTGTTGATCGGCGGTGTGAAGGAGCGCCCGATCGCGTACAAGCTGGGGATCGGGTTCTGCGACCACAATCACGAACGCAAGATCGGACTGGCCGGGTTCGAAGGCCTGCGCCAATTCGCTCGTGAAGTGCATTCGACGGTGATGAGTCCCGTATGGCGACTGGTGCCGCGGCGGCGCCGACAGCTAGCGGCAAGCCAGGCGAACAGCCTTTCCACCGAAAATCTCCGCCCGAGTTGTGCCGGCGAATGCTCGGCCTGCGATCTGCCGCATTGCAACATTCCTGCCGGTCAGGAGATCCTGCTATGACCACCAAGACAGCGGACAGTGTCAGCGGACCCTTTGTCGCCACGCGGAACGCCTGCAAGCTGTGCACGCCGCTGGGCGCCTGCCTGGCGTTTGCTGGCGTTGAAGGCGCACGGACGATCCTGCACGGATCGCAGGGGTGCGCGACCTACATCCGTCGCTACATGATCAGCCACTTTAAGGAGCCGGTCGACATCGCATCCTCGAACTTTTCCGAGCACGCTACGATCTTTGGCGGACGAGACAATCTGCGAGCCGGACTGGCCAATGTGACTCGCCAGTACCAGCCCGAGGTGATCGGCATCGCCACGACGTGTCTGGCGGAAACGATCGGCGAAGACGTGGGGATGTACCTGCACGAGATCCGCAATCATCCATCGCCGGACGACCCGGCGATTCCGCCCGTGGTCCATGTCGGTACGCCCAGCTACTGCGGTACGCACGCCGAGGGTTACCTGGCCACGGTGCACGCCCTGGTGTCCCAATTGGCCGAAGGCGGCTCGCACCATGAACATATCAACGTCTTTCCGAACATGTTCTCGCCAGCCGATCTGCGGTACTTGAAAGAGATCTGTGCAGATTTTGGGCTGCCGTTGACGCTGTTGCCGGACTACAGCGATACCTTGGACGGCCCGACGTGGGAGGAGTACCAGTTGATCCCGCAAGGCGGCACGCCGCTGGCAGCGGTGCGACGTACCGGGCAGGCGCGGTCCAGCATCGAATTCACCTGCGTTCATGGCGAGAAAGCATCCGCTGGCGAGTGGCTGGAAGAACGCTTCGGTGTTCCCAACCATCGTCTGCCCGTGCCGATCGGCATCCAGGCCAGTGACGCGCTGTTCGATGTCCTGGGCTCGATCTGCGGTAGCGAAACGCCCGCGCGTCATGCGGCCGAACGAGGCCGATTGATCGATTCGCTGATCGACGGTCACAAGTATCTGTTCGAGCGTCGCGCGGTGGTGTTCGGCGAAGAGGACCTGGTGGCAGGGATCGTCGGCCTGTTGGGCGAATTGGGCGTGGACCCGGTGCTGTGCGCATCGGGTGGCGATAGCGGCCGTTTGCGATCGGCCATCGCCCGGATGGTCCCCGACCGAGCGGATCGGATCCAGGTGCGGCAAGCGACGGACTTCGCGGATCTGGAGGAACTGGCGGGTGATCTGAAACCCGACATCCTGATCGGCAACAGCAAGGGCTATTGGCTGTCGCGGCGGTTGAACGTGCCGCTGGTCCGGATCGGGTTTCCGATCCACGATCGCGTGGGCGGCGCCCGGATGCTGCATGTCGGCTACCGCGGCGCCCAGCAATTGGCTGATCGCATTGTGAACACGCTGTTGGAATCGATCCAGGAACAATCGGACGAGGGATATTCCTACCTTTGATGGAACCGACCACTGGCGAAAAGATACGGACAGGAGAAACACCGGACCGGTGAACCCATGACACTCGATCTTTCCAAACATCCCTGCTTCAACGATGCGGTGCGTCATCAGTTCGGACGGATTCATCTGCCCGTGGCTCCGGCCTGCAACATCCAGTGCAACTTCTGCGACCGCCGCTTCAACTGTGTGAACGAATCGCGGCCCGGGGTAACGGCCAGCGTGCTGTCGCCGCACCAGGCCTTGAGCTACCTGCAACAAGCGGTGGAACGGGACCCGCGGATCGCGGTGGTCGGCATCGCCGGGCCCGGCGATCCGATGGCCAATGTCGAAGCGACGATGACCACCCTGCGGCTGACTCGCGAGCATTATCCCGAGATGCTGCTGTGCGTGGCTACCAACGGTTTGAATCTGGCGCCTCAGGCGGACGAACTCGCCCAGTTGAACGTCAGCCACGTGACGCTGACCGTCAATGCGGTTCGACCGGAGATCGGCCAGCATATCTACGCCTGGGTGCGCGACGGGCGTCAGGTCCATCGCGGCGTGCACGGTGCGGCCTTGCTGTGGGAACGACAGCGCGAGGCCATTCGACAACTCAAGGCGCTGGACGTGGTGGTCAAGATCAACACGATCCTGATCCCTGGCGTGAATGACCAACACATCGAAGCTATCGCGCAGACCATGCGTGATCTGGGTGCCGATCTGCTGAACTGCATCCCGATGTACCCGGTGGAAAACACGCCGTTGGGCCAGTTGCCCGAACCGAGCCCGCAGCAGGTGGTCGATGCGCGGCTGCAAGCCGGGCAGTACCTGCCGCTGATGCACCACTGTACCCGCTGTCGCGCCGATGCTAGCGGGTTGCTGGGCGAAGCGCTCAGCGACCAGCAGCAGACGGCACTGCAGCAAGCGGCTGCCCAGCCGTTGGTGCCGACCCAGACCCGTCCTTGCGTGGCCGTGGCCACCCTGGAAGGCATGTTGGTCAATCAGCATCTGGGCGAGGCGCACCGGTTGGCCGTCTATCGGCAACAAGACGACGATTTCGAATTGGTCGAAACGCGTCGTACGCCAGTCGCGGGCGGCGGTTCCGAACGCTGGCAGCAATTGGCCGATATGTTGCACGACTGCCGCGCGCTGCTGGTCTCCAGTGCGGGCGCGGCGCCGGTCGAAGTGCTGCGCCGCGCCGGGATCCGAGTGGTGATGATGGAAGGATTGATCGAAGAAGGTTTGGAAGCGGTGTTCGCCGGGTCCGAATTGCGGGCTCCCCTGCGTCGCGACCATCGCTGTGGCGCCGGCGCCAGTTGTGCTGGTGATGGCATGGGTTGTATGTGATCGAGAAAGGAAAACGATGGAAAAACCGACTTATCATATTCTGGTTTGTAACAGCTTTCGCGTCGGAGGCGACCCGCGCGGGGTCTGTAGCCGCAAGGATGCGTTGGAGCTGCTGCAAATGCTGGAGAACGAAGTGATCGATCGCGGCATCGACGCGTTGGTGTCTAGCACCGGGTGCCTGAAACAGTGCGAAAAAGGGCCGGTGGTCGTCGTCTATCCGGACGGCTGGTGGTATCCCGAAGTCGATCCGGACAAAGTCGAACAGATCCTGGATGCTTTGGAGGAAGGTCAGGCGGCCGAGGAGCTGATGGCGGCATGAGTCGTTCCATCTGGCTGGTGGATACCACGCTGCGCGACGGCGAGCAGGCGGCAGGAGTCGCCTTTTCCCGCGACTCGAAACGCGAGATCGCCCACGCGCTGGCTGCCGCCGGCGTTCCGGAACTGGAGATCGGTACCCCGGCGATGGGCTCCGACGAGATCGACGCGATCCGTGAGATCGTCCAGGCGGACCTCGGCTGCCGTCTGACCGCCTGGTGCCGCCTGCATCCGGCGGACTTGGATGCGGCGGAACAATCCCAAGTGAACGCGATCCACCTGTCAGCACCCACCTCGGCCGTCCATCTCAATGCGCTGGGCAAAAGCCCGGACTGGGTGTTACAACAACTTCAGCGCCTGATTCCCGAGGCCAGGTTGCGTTTCGATTTTGTCTCGATCGGATTGCAGGACGCGTCCCGCGCGGACCTGGCATTCCTATTAGAATCGACCGCCGCGATCAGCTCGTTGGGCGCGCATCGCGTGCGCTTGGCCGATACGGTCGGCGTCTGGGCTCCGGATCAAGTCGCCGATTGCGTCCGGCAAGTGCGGACCGTCGCCGGCGCCCTGCAGTTGGGTATCCATGCTCATAACGACCTGGGCATGGCCACCGCCAACAGTCTGGCCGCGTGGCAGGCCGGTGCAGACAGCGTAGATGTTACCGTGCTGGGGTTGGGCGAGCGAGCGGGGAACGCTGCGTTGGAGGAAGTCGTCATGGCGGCTCGGATCGCGGCCAGCATCGATTGTGGCATCGACATGCAAGCGCTCAGCGGACTCTGCCACTTGGTCTCGACCGCGGCGTGTGAACCGATCCCGCGCCGCAAGCCGATCGTGGGACGAGCGGTGTTCGAGCATGAGTCGGGCATTCACGTTCACGCCATGCACCGCGACCGACGCAGCTACGAGCCATTTCCGCCCGAAGAAATCGGTGCGACCGGATCGCATTTCGTGTTGGGCAAGCATTCCGGCACCGCCACCATCCGCTGGGCGTTGGCAGAATGTGGTATCCACCCGCCGGACGACACCACCGCAAAACGTCTGGTCGCCCCCTTGCGCCACCTGGCCGCCACCCGCCCCGGCCCCATCTCGACCGGCGATTTGAAACTGCTCTACGACCAACTCGTCATGCAGGGCTAAGCACCCGGCCATATATTTCTTGGTGGAATCGGGCGGAAGGGGTCGGGAGT
>REEF01000589.1 GCA_007695205.1 Planctomycetaceae bacterium | reverse complement strand
TCACGCAAACGCTGGACGCCCTGATCGGTGATCTCCGTCTGGGTCAGCATCAAGTGCTTCAGCCACGTCAGGGCCCGGAGCGAGTCGATCGCGTCATCGGTCACATCTGTCTGGCTCAGGACCAAAGTCTCCAGGCCGGTGAACCGTGTTAACACGGGCGTTTGCCCATCGCCGAATCGTGATTGCTCCAAGTTCAACGTGACCAGCGACTCGGGACGAGGCAGCAACAGCAAAGACTCCCCAGTCGCCGATACGTCCCGCAACGTCAAGCGGCGAAGACGATCGTAATGAGCCAGCACTTGGAGCCCTTCGTCGGTGATGTTCACACATTGAAAGATGGTCAGATCGTCCAGCGGCAGGTTCGTCAGCCGGCCGATTCCCGCATCCGTGATGTTGCAATTGTCCAGCGACAGGCCCGTCAACTGATCCATTTGGGCTACCAGTTCCAGCACCTGATCGTCGATCTCGGGGCCGCCCAGTTTCAACACGCGAATCGAGCGTTTCTTGCCGATCTGGGCGATACCATCTTTCGAGATCTGGCGGCAATTGCGGAGATCCAGTTCCGTCAAATTGGGAAGATCGAGCAACTTGGCCAATCCTGCATCGGTCAAATTCACGCCACTCAACCGTACCGCGCGCAGCGAGGGCATCGCCGATAACGTTTCCATGGCTGCGTCGGTCAACAGCGCCGACAGACGCAGGTCGATGATCCGCAGCGACTCCAGATCTCGAAGCTGCTCGATCCCCTGATCGTCGATCAGCGTGTTACGCATCGCCAGCGATGTCAACTGTGTGGCCTCGGCAATCCTTGGCGCCAACTGCTCGGTGATGCTCGGCCCCTCGACCGTCAGCGTCTGTAGCGTGGGAAACACCAGCAGTTGTTGCATTTGGTCTTCATCGACCCAACTGCGGTTGGCGGCCGTATCGATCAGCACCACATTGCCCTGATCGTCTTCGCGGATCAGCACTCCCAGGTCACTGGCCAACTGCCTGGCAGTTGCCATCTCCTCTTCTGAATACTGAACGACGGGCGCAGATGGTGCGGGCGATTCCTCGATCCGGGCAGGCTCATCGTCAGCGGCATCGATGGAATCCGCCGCGGTGTCCGCGCCGTCCGTTTCGGGAGGCGGTGCATCGGAGATCGTAGGCATGGGCGACTCGGGTGCCGTCGGTCCGCATCCGGTCAACCAGAAGCCGAAGGAGACGATCAGCAAGGTCAGAAGTCGGGAAAGATTGGTCATGGTTACTCCGAGCTGCGAACAATTGTGTGTCATGGATCATCCTGCAACCTATGCAGGTAAATGCTCGTATCTTCACCCCCGACGAGAATCTGCTTCCCATCGTTGGAAAATGTCAAAGCGAAGAGCGCCTCGCGAGCCATTCGCTCCTCGAAGACCGGTGTAAACTCCGGGACTTGCCACAATCGCAAGCGGCAATCATCGCCAACCGCGGCCAGCAGCAAACCGTCCGGCGAAAAGACCGCGCCGTAAATGGGATCTCGTCGACCCGGCAGTGTCGCCCGACACTGACCTGACGCCACATCCCAGACACGCACCGTCGCGTCCTGGCTGGCCGTCGCCAGCCATCGCCCATCCGGCGAGAAACCGCTGCGATAGACGTCGCTGGTGTGCCCTTCCAGCACTCGGTTGGATCCGTCATCCAGCCGCCACAATCGAACGGTCCTGTCACGACTGGTCGAGGCCAGCAACGTGCCATCCGGCGAGAAGGCCACGCCGTAGATGGGCATCGTGTGACCCTCCAATCGATGAAGGACCGTCCAATCTTCCGTGTTCCAGATCCGGCAAACGGTATCCCCGCCGCCGCCGTTGCCACCGCCGCTGGCCAGTCGTTTCCCGTCGGGGGAAAAAGCCACGATGTACACCGCGTCCTCGTGTTGCTTGATCGCCGCAAGCTGGCGGCCGTCGGGGACCGACCAGACGGTCACGTGACCATCACCGCAGCCGGTGACCAGACGCTTGCCATCCGGCGCGAAGACAGCCGAGTACACGGGGCCATTGTGCGTCAACGTCACGTGGGGTTTTCGAGTTTGAAAATCCCAGAGCACGGCCGTGTCGTCACCCGAAGCCGTCGCTAGCCAGCGGCCATCAGGCGAGAACGTCAGTTGATAGATGTTGTCTTCGTGCCGCCCCACGACTTCGGGTTCGTCAGCACCAAAAGCACCGGCGACGCACATCCAGGCGGCGATGGCCACTTGAATAGGGCGAGCGAATCGATTTCGTACCATGAATTGCTGCCGATCAAGGGGTGGACGAAATGACGCGGATGCGAACATAGACCTGGGTGCCGACGGGCGGCGCCTTGGACATGTCGAAACGCACGATGGGCTTCGGATCATAGATGGGATAGCGATTGTCCGCAATGATGCCGCCCGGACAATCACAGGGGCATGCGATACATCCCGTGGCGGCGGCGTGGATGGCGCCGCTGCCATGGAACACGAAGTGCGGAGTCCAAGGTTTTTCGATCTGGTGGCCGTCGACCATGACCGCTTCGGTCACAAAATACTGGTAAGCTCGCTCGATCCAAGCACCGTCATCGTCCTGCCAGAACACCGATAAAACCACGGGATCGCCTTGCAGATAGTCTTCGGGGCGGGTATCCGCCTTTAACCCGCTACGTTTTCGGCCTTCCTGGATGCTGTAATGCACTCGTGGTCGACATCCCAACTTCATCAGCCCCTCGAACACCGTTTCCGTATCGACATCCACCAGGAACACAAAATACCCGGCCATCCTGGCGTCCCCCCCGGCCGCTGTCGCACAACCGGCAAAGGCTTGGACTCGCTGCCCGAACTCGTTGATGCAAGGCTTGTCCTCCGGAAACTGAACTTTTGCTGAAAGAATCACCTCGCCTCGCTGGTGGTCGATCACCACCGAGCCCGGTTCGGGAACTCTGGCCGCTCGCGGACCGGACCGTTCGTCGGCCCCTGCAGGCACCGATGTGAAAACGAATCCTAGCAGCACCGCGCCCAGGCCGAAGATGAGCCATCGCATCGTGTTTTTCCCTCCGTTTTGATCGCCTGTTTCCAGAACCCTCGACGTTTATTCGACCCTCACAATAGACAGCAGCGCGCAGCTTGTCGAGTCGATCCCAGCCGACTTTGCGTTGATGTGCGTGCTGGTTTTCGTCTAATACGGCCAACCCATCCACAAAACCAGTTCTTTTGGACGGTTTGGTTGTGGCCGTTCGCGCATATTTTCCAAAAAAATTGTGCCATCGGGCATTGTACCCATCTCGACAACCCTGGTATACTCATCTCGTGTTTGTCCTGTTGCCACGTAATTCGTCGGCCGCTCGAGCATTTGCGTGTTCGGTCCGACACAGGCGGCAGCGGGCCGTCGTGTCCAAGTTCAGTGTAATGGAGATCTAGCGTTGGGTAAGAAATTGTATGTGGGGAATCTGAGCTATTCAGTCAGCAGCTCGGATCTGGAAGAAATGTTTTCTTCCTACGGCACCGTGCAGAGCGCGCAGGTGATTTCGGACCGTGAAAGCGGTCGCAGCAAAGGGTTTGGCTTTGTGGAAATGGGTAGCGATGACGAAGCGCAAGCCGCCATCCGCGCGATGAACGGACAGGAGAACGATGGTCGTCCCCTGACGGTCAACGAAGCTCGCCCGCGTGAAGATCGCGGAGGCGGCGGTCGAGGCGGTCGTGGTGGCGGTGGCGGTGGCGGCGGTTACGGCGGTGGCCGTGGCGGACGCTACTAGAACCTTGTTGTCGCTCCTGGTAAACAGAAGCCAACTGAAAAAACGCTCAACGCCCCAGAATCATGTCCTTGATTCCGGGGCGTTTTCTTATGGACACTACCGGCGTCGTCGACGTTTCGACCGTCGCGGTTGGCGAGGATCCAGCGGTGGTAGCCCCCGCCCCGAACCGTAGTCTTCGTCCTCTTCCTCGTCGCCTTCGTCCTCGTCATCGTCCTCGAAGTCATCGTCCTCGAAGTCTTCTTCTAAATCGTGATCCGCCAACATGCTTCTGAGGAACTGGATATTCGCGATCAGGACCAGGGTCAAGACCTGGATCAATCCGAGCACGAGGCACAGGAGCGCGACGCTGGCGATGATCAACGCCGTGTCGAATTCCACTGCGGGCACAAGCCAATTCAAGAGCCAACCGGACAGCAGCACGCCGCCGAAAAAGCCGATGTAGACGATCAGAGCAATGACGACGGCAGACAGCGGGAATTTCACGGTTGTCCTTCCGATGGCAGGGGGCGGCGGGCGATCAACGAATACAGCACGGGCAGCAGGAACAAGGCGACGACCAGCGTGCTGATCATACCGCCCACGACGACGATAGCAAAGGGACGTTGGATTTCGCTGCCGACGCTGGTGGAAATCGCCATCGGCAGCAGGCCCAGGCAATCGGTCAGCGCCGCCATCAGGATCGGCAAGAATCGGATGCTAGAGCCGGCCAGCACCGCAGCGACGCGTTCCTCCCCGGCTCGCCGCTGGGAATCGATGGCGCTCAGCGCCAACAGGCCCATCAGGGACACCTGTCCCAGCAAGGCGATGAATCCAATCACAGCGCTGACCGACAGGGGAATGCCCGCCAGTTTCAACGCAAACACACCGCCGGTCAGCGCAAACGGCAGGGAAACGAGGATGACCAGGACGCTTTGCATCGAATTCAGGGCACCGTAGAGCAATCCTAGCACCACGATCAGCGCGATGGGGACGACGATTTGCAGTCGAGCAATGGCTCGCTGTTGATTCTCGAACTCTCCCGCCCACACAAAATAATGTCCTGCTGGTGGTTGCACGTGCTGCTGGACCGCTTCGATGGAATCGCGGACGACCGAGCCCAGATCACGGCCTTCGGCATTGAACTTGAGCGCCAGATAACGGCTGTTTTGCTCGCGCGGAATAAAGGTCCGCCCAGGGGCTTCGCGGATATCAGCGATATCGCGCAGCGGAACATTCGCGCCCGTACTTGTCGGAACCATGATGTCAGCGATACGATCCGGCTCGGAACGTTCGCTCAGCGGAAGCCGCACACGCACCGGGATCAGCCGTTCACCTTCCCAAAGGTCCGTCACGATTTTTCCGGCCAACGAGGTCTCGATCACGTATTGGGCCGCCCCGACGGTGATCCCCTCACGAGCCAGGGCGCTGCGGTCCAAGCGGATTTGCAGTTGGGGAACCAGCGAATCGCGATACAAGTCCAGGTCGACAACGCCGGGCACTTCCCGCAACACCTCGATCGCCTGGACTAGGGTGCCGCGCATCGCATCCAAGTCCGGACCGAAGATCTTAAGGACGATTTGTCCTCGCACCCCCGCGACGGTTTCTTCGACCGTATCTTTGATCGGTTGCGAGAAATTGAACCGTACGCCGGGGATCTCGGCCAGCGACGCGCGCAATTCTTCGACCAGGCGTTCTTTCGTCCAGCCTGGACGCCACTGCCCCGGGGGTTGAAGCAGCGCGAATACCTTGGCCGAGTTCACTTCTTCATTGTCCGTCCCGTCTTCCGGCCGCCCCTGTTCCGCCACGGTCGCGGCCACCTCGGGGTATTCCAGCAATCGGCGGCGAACCTCCAATAGGATCTGTTGTCCCATCTCCAACGAGATGCTGGGAGACATTTCCACGAAAATGTACAAGTCGCCTTCGTCCAGTTCCGGTAGGAATTCCGTTCCCAGCCCCCCGCCCACATGGATGGCGACCGCCAAGACGACCAGAGCGATCACCAGGATCGCGATTCGCACCCAGGGCCGCAGCAGCCAATGCATAAGGAACGAGTACCCTTCGCGCAAGCGATGCAGCATCGCGGGCTCACGAGTCTCGGCTCCCCTGGGATGCAGGAACATGGCGCACAAGGCCGGCACCAGCGTGAGGGTAAAGTACAGGGCTCCGGCCAGTGCAAAGATGTACGTCAGAGCCAGCGGGCGAAAGATGCGGCCCTCGACACTCTCCAACGTCAACACCGGGATCAGGGCGGCCAGCAGGATGATCATCGCGAAGACGGTGGGCCGAGTGACGTCGATCGCTGCTCGTGCTACCAGGCTCCGCATCTCCTGGTCCGACCGCGGCGGAGTAACCCGCGCCTGGTGAATGACGTTTTCCACCAGGATCACCGCTCCGTTGACGATGATCCCAAAATCGATCGCCCCCATCGAGATCAAGTTGGCCGACAAGCCCAGGGAATGCAATCCGATAAAGGCGGTCAACAAAGAAAGCGGGATGACCGTCACCATGATCAACGAACCGCGGATGCTGCGCAGGAAGATCCACACGACCGACGCGGTCAACAGGGCCCCGAACAGCAGATTGCGATGCACCGTGTGCAGCGTCATTCCGACCAGTTCGCTCCGGTCGTAAAACGGTTCGATCTGCATGCCTTCTGGCAAAATCCGCTCGTTCAGTTCCCGGACGCGTTCATGGATTCCTCGAAGGACTACCGACGGGTTTTCGCCTCGACGCAACAAGACGATGCCCATCACGGCTTCCGGTTCCAGATCGACGCCGACCGTCCCGCGACGTGGGGTATGCGACTGAATCACGCGAGCCACATCGCCGACCAGGACGGGCGTACCGGCATCGCTTTGGAGCACCACGTTCTTGATGTCTTCTGCGGTCGCCATGTAACCGATACCGCGAATCACCAGTTCCTGCTCGCCACGGCGCAAAAACCCGCCGCCGACGTTCAGATTGGAATCCTCCAACGTTTCGGTGACATCGTTCAGAGTCAGATCGTAGGCCACCAGTCGCGCCGGATCGACTTTGACGTGAAACTCTTTTCGGAACCCGCCGATCTCGACCACATCACCGACGCCGGGAACCTGACGCAGGACGCGGTTGACCGTCCAATCCTGCTCGGAACGCAACTCCTGCAGCGTGTGGCGATCGCTGTTCAACCGGTAATAGTACACTTTGCCCAACGGGGTATAGTCCGGGGCCAGTTCCACCGAGACATCGTCCGGTAATTCGGCGGTGGCCAACCGCTCGTTGACCAGCGTTCGGGCCTCGAAACTATTGGCGTCGTCGTCGAACACCAGCCAGATCAACGACAATCCGAACAGACTTTCGCTACGGATCATGGTGACCCCGGCTGTGCCGTTCAGCACCCGTTCCAGCGGGATGGTTAGTTGCCGTTCGATCTCTTCGGGCGCCAGTCCGGGCAACACGGCGATCACGTTGACCGTAACGTTGGTCACATCCGGATAGGCCTCGATGGGAGTCTGCAGGTAGGCATAGACCCCGTAGGCGGCAATCGCCAACGTCGCGGCCAACGCCACGAAACGGCGGTGAACACAAGCATGGATCAACGATGCAAACACGGAAACTTCTCGAATCTCTGGCAGAATGGCAGGAGGACTTTATTGGAGCAAATCGGCCGTTCCGTCCAGCAGCAGCGCTCCCCGGACAACGATCCGTTCGCCGGGTTCCAAGCCACTGAGCACTTGGACGTAATCGTCGACGACTTGGCCCACCACGACATTGCGTTGTTCGAACTCCGTCCCCCCCTCCCTGACCTCGACATACGTGGCAAACCAGCGGCCGTCGCGAATGACGACCGACGACGCGGGAACCATCACCCCGTGTAGTACGTCGGCTTCGATCTGGGCGCGGGCGTACATGCCGTGGCGCAACGCAACGTTGGCCGATTGCTGTTCGTCGATGCTGATAAAAACCGGAGCTCGCCGCAGTTGCGTTTGCAACACGGCTCCGACCGATTCCACTCGACCCCGCAACGGATGGGGGATCGTGGCCACTTCGATCGAAGCCCCTGCTCCCTCCTGGACCAAGGGCAGATCGTCCACGAAGACATCGACCATCAACCACAGTGCGGCCGGGTCACCGATCCGCAGCAGCGTTTCGCCGCCGGGATCCACCGAAGCCCCCAGCGCGGCACTACGATCAAGGATCATGCCGGAGATCGGAGCTCGGATATGCACCAGAGCGCCCGTTTCGTCTCCCAACATGGCCACGGCCAACGCCGCGCTGGCCGCTGCTGCTTGAGCTTCCATCACGCGAGTCTCGGCTTCGAACTCATCGCGTTGCACCCCGAGGCCCTTTTCCCGCAAGCGGACCTGGCGTTCCAGTTCGTTGCGGGCCGCCCGGACTTCTGCATCCGCAGCCGCGGATGCCGCTCGAGCCGAAGCAGCTTCGGGACTGAGCAGCGAAATCAGCAGAGCCCCCTCTTCCACCCGGTCGCCTACGCGAACGTGAATCTCGGAGACTCGCCCAGCCACCGGGGCGCCGATCTCCGCGACAGCCCCGTCCCGGAAGACGATCTGGCCGGGCGCCCGGACGGCAGCCCGGCCAGCTTCCGCATTGACGTCGTCAATCTCCAGAAATCGTAGCGATCGTTCCGCAATACGGACGATTCCGTTCTCGAACGAAGGCGTCGTTGCCGCTTGCGGACTCTGCAGACGCTCGGCATCAGGAGCATGGGGCTCACAACCCAAGGCGGCAGGCAGCCCCCACACCAATAGCGTCAGTCGTCTGAACATCAAACCAATTTTGCTCCGGGTTACGGGTTCGAAGTCGGGTTCCGTGATCATTCGATGTATCCCTCAATCATACCCGCAGCCGCCAATACTTCCAACTCGGCATGCATGACCGCTTCCAACAGTTCCAAATACTGCAACTGCGGCTCGACAAACAGGTTGATTCCGTCCAGGAGTTCGACGATCCGGATCTCACCCATCTCGTACCCGTCTTCCGCCATCCGTTGCAGACGGGGCAAGCGTTCGCGGATCTGTTGCGAGTAGATCTCGAGCGTCGATCGCAAATGCTGCAATACGGCAAGCGCTCGTCGCAGATCCGCCTGCGTTTCGACCGTATCCGCCTGCCGTTGCAGGGCCGCTACGGCGGCTTCGGCCTGAGCACGTGCGATCGCCGCCTGGCCGCGGTCAAACACGGGCGTGGGAACGGAGACCCCAATGTACATAGCGCCCGCAAAATTCCGTACGGGCGCCTGAGCGTCAAACCAACCTAACTCCAACTCGGGCACGGGCAGCCGCTCTTGGCTCGCCAGCAGGATGTTGCTCTGAGCCGCCGCCTCGCGCCGCTGGGCCGCAAGGATTCGTGGATGAACCCGCTGCATGGAATCAAGCAGTTCGTCGTAGCGAAACTGCACGTCCAACGGTTTCACGCCGCCAACCGTTCTTGGTGACCAATCGGAAGTCCCCAGCAACACCGCCAATTCCCCGGAAATGTCCGCGACTTCCGCCTTCGCCGCAGCCAACTGAGATCGGAACGCGTGGACTTCTAAGCGGATGCGTTCCACATCATACTCCCGCACGTCGCCCTCGAGGAAACGCCCCTCGACCAATCGCTCGACGCGATCAAAATGTTCCAAAGACTCGCGCAATACTCGCACGGCCTGTTCGCGGACCGACAACGAAGCGAACCGATGTCGTACTTGAAAGACCAGATCGGCGTATTCGGCCAGGACCTCAGCCTGGGCCGCTGAGATCTCCAGATCGGCCGTCGTGATGGCGGTTCCCCGCTGACCAAACAAGAGAAGCGGTTGAGAAACCGAGAACTGATTGGGATCGTTGGCCGCGTCGGAATCGCCTGTCAGGGTGACGAATCTCTCGTAGTGAAATTCGGGGTTCGGCAGCAACTCGGCCTGCAGCCGATCGGCCTGCACCACATTCAACGTGGTCCTCAAAGCCACCATCCTCGGCGTTTCGCGCAACATCGACAGCATTTCAGCAAGACGCAGCGAACGCGTGGGAAAAATATCTTCGTCCATCCCCGCACTCGTCTCCGCTGCCACGGGTTCGGAGAAGGCCACCGCAAGCGTCGGTTCCCGCTGTTGTTCCAAGACCGTCTCGGACGCCGGATGCCTGGAATAAACCTGGTCCAGGTAATCGACCTGAAGATGAGCGTTTGGCTCTGGCCATGGAACCGGTTTGTCGCAGCACGAATTTCGGCTGCTTGCACAGCCTGACGAGATAGCAGCCAGCACCGAAAGCATTGCCGTCGATGCCAGGATGGCTTGGAAACCCGTGAGCGTTCGCCGAGCATCGTGTGCGGATTCCCTGAATTGCCCAGTCATGCGCGTTCCCTCTTGCATGCTTGGTGTGCATCAACGCGCGATACCTTCAGCGTCGACAAAATGGCCGAGCATCGGGGCTCGGCTTCGAAGTATATCGGCGAGCCTTCCCAAGCCGTTAAATGAAAACGGCACAGTTCATCCGCAGGCTCGAAAGCACACGGTCCCGTTGGCGGGGATTGCATTTGCGATCGATTGGTCTAATCTTGTTCTAATCTGAAGGCAGATCCGAGCGGAATTGATTCCGCCCGGTATTCGAAAGAACCACCGCATGACACCAGGAGAGACGAAATGAGATGCTTGATGTTTTGTTGCACGTTGTTGCTGGGATGGACGTTGAACCCGTTGCAGGCTGACGAGCCTGCAGGCCTGAATGTCCCACCGGAAGGATTTCGGGCGCTGTTCAACGGACAAGATCTGAGCGGTTGGAAGGTCAATGACCGAATCCTACAGCACTGGAAGGTCATCGATGGCGTGCTGGACTATAACCCCATGGCCGGCGATCTATGGACCGAGGATTCGTTTACGGATTTCGTGCTGATGGTCGATTGGCGCCTGAAGACCGCCCAGGAATTGTACGGGACCGAAACCGAACCGGACGGTTCGCCTATCGCCCACTCGCCCGATTCGGGTATCTATCTCCGAGGATCGTCCAAAGCCCAGACGAACATCTGGGTCAACCCGCTCGGATCTGGCGAAGTCTGGGGGTATCGGACCGATCAGAGCATGCCCGAGTCGGTGCGTCAGGGAGTCACGCCCTCGGTGAACGCCGACAAACCAGTGGGCCAGTGGAACCGAAAGATCATCACCATGCAAGGCGACCGGCTGACCGTTGTCTTGAACGGCCAGACCGTCATCGAGAACGCTCAACTGCCCGGCGTGCCGCCGAGCGGGCCCATCGCCTTGCAGCATCACGGACGATTCGACGAAGCGTCTGGCCGTTGGGTAGGCGGCCCCAGTTGCGTCCAGTTCCGCAACATCTTCATCAAAGAACTACCCACCCAACCATAAATGCTTGGTCAACGATTACTTCCCGGTTTTTGTTGAGTCGTCTGGTGAGCGGCACGGCGGCATCTGGTATCCGGCAGTTCGGAGTTGAGCCGACGGTATCGAGCCCTCAGCAGGTACGTGAGCTGGAAGGGAACGTCTTGCGATGGGGAAAGTCGCACCCGCCGTTGTGCCCCTCCCAGCTCGCGAGACCAACCTGCCCTGCGTCACCGTCCCAGTCGTGAGACAAGTTCGACCCAAAATCGTCCTCCAACGCCTCCAACTCGGCCTGATCAACCACACGCTGTACTCGGACATCGGTCCATTGATCGTCCAGCGTCAGGAGCAAGAGGGCTGGGGCAAGCGCGTTGCGGACGATATCCAGCAGACCTTCCCGGGACTGAGTGGCTTCTCGCGATCGAACGTTTTTCGCATGCAGGCGTCTACCAGGGGTATGCTCTGACGGTTGCACCTGATCGCCAGCAGGGAACGGATCAATTCGTTCCGCGCCGATTGCCATTCCGAAATGCTGTTGGACGAAGGTCGACGATTCTCCTGACCAGCCATTTGCTGGAACCGTCGGCCCGTGGTTCGACCTTCAGGCTCCGCTGCGAGCCTTGTTCAGCATCTCGATCCACGGTCCGATGTAGTGTCCGTGGTCGTGATACGTCCGACCACTGACCAGATTCCCGTCGATCACACAGGCCTCGTTCACGAAGATCCCACCGCAGACCTCCAGGTCGAACTGGCACTTGGGAACAGTCGCCATACGCCGCCCCTGGACGCATCCGGCGTAGGCGGGAATCTCGACACCATGACACACGCAGGCGATCGGCTTGTTCGTCTCGAAGAAATGCCGCGTCAGCCGGACCAGCCCTTCATCGTAGCGAATGTATTCAGGCGCCCGACCTCCAGAGAAAAAGACGCCTAGGTATTCTTCGGGCTTCACGTCGCGGAATGCGATGTCCGATTGGATCGAGTACCCTTCCCACTCCTTGGTGATCGTCCAACCAGGCTTCACTTCATGCATCACCATCTGATAGCGATGAACCTCGGGACCCGCCACAACCGGCTGGAACCCGCCTTCGATCAAACGATAGTACGGATACAGTGTGTCGACCGTTTCACTAGCATCCCCAACGATGATCAATACTTTCGCCATGAGTTGTCCTTTCCCCCTCGGTTTCGAAAATGCGAGCCCAGACTGCCAGCCAAAAAGGCCGGCAACAGTCACCAGCCTAGCGGCAAACCCCCGATGGAAAAAGGGGCAGGCTACGAGATGAAAAATTGGGGACACACAATAATAAAAAAGGGGACACACAATAAAACATTCAGCAAAACAGTCTATGCGGGTGGTTTCAGTCTTGCTCAGTATTGTTTTCGACAAAAGCAGAGCAGGAATTTGGCAGCAAACGAGCGCAGAGTAATGGCGAATAGCGGGGTCAATCGCAGGGGTGGCTGACTGGTGCCCAGACATTCCGCCAGCGCGGGCGACTCAGGGGGACGACCAAGGCGAAACGCTGGGCGTGGGGCAGTAGCGGCGGAACAAATTGGACCTGATTGGCATGCATCAAACACTCACAGGAGCATCCTGCGGGCAATGCAGTCACGCCCTTCCCCGACTCAGGGCGTGCCACCCGTTGCTTCGGCCAATTCGAATGGAATCCGTTACGCCGTCAATAACTCTCGAGCTCGCGTTCGCACGTGGT
>REEF01000519.1 GCA_007695205.1 Planctomycetaceae bacterium | reverse complement strand
CTCGGCGCGCCCGAGCCAACCAGCAATGCCAGGGGGTTCGGCTGATCGCCTTGACGGGATATGGTGGGGCAAAAAACCACCAAGCCGTGCTCCAAGCCGGCTTTGACCTTCACTTGGTGAAACCCGTTTCGCCGGAGAAACTCCTGCAGGCATTGACTCGCTGATGCAACCATGGGGTCGAAATTCTATTCGATGGAACCATGCAGCACTCACTCAACCTTGAACTTCCAGATTGCACATCAGCAGATTCTCCCGGTGCGTCTCCGGTTGCTGTGGTACTGGTTGCACCTCGCGACCGAATCGTGACGCGATGGCCCAGCGTGCCATTTGCATCAGCAGGTCGCGGTCGACCATCGGACAGGGCAGATGACCTGCCGCCCACTGGGTATTCTGTTGATCGAATTCCGGGTCGTCTCGCCAGTACGATTGATAGACGCTCATCTGTTCGCGAAAGGCGTTGGTGATCCAGTCGCCGTCCAATCGCATCGGATCGTTGCAACTGGCCAATTGCGAATAGCGTTCGACCGCCTCTTGGATCACCGAAGCTATCTCGGAAACAAGCGTGGGGCGCCCCGCCGTCAAATGATAAGTCCGGCCGTGAAACTGCGGGTTGGCTCGGATGTGCGTGATCACGGAAGAAACCCAATCGACCGGCACAAGATGCTTGCTCTCTCCTCGATCCAGCCCCAGGATGGAAGCCAGTTCTCCACCGCTGGTCGCACCCAACTCGACTCGGCTGACCAACGTGTGAGCCAACTTCAGGATCGCATAGAACCCGTGATAACCGGTGGTTTCGAAGGTCTTCGAATCGCCAACGATGATGGCGGGCCGATAGATCGTGAGGGATTCCAGAACGCCGGTATCGCGGACCATCTGCTCCGATTCCAGTTTGCTTCGTTCATAGTCGTTTCCCAACGTCTGGCCGACGTCCAGTTCGTCCTCCATAATCCGTCCGGAACGCAGACCACAAACGTAGGCCGTCGATACGTAATGCATGCGGTGGATTCCCGTCGTCCGGCACAGTTTCAGAATCCGTCGAGTCCCGTCCACGTTCGTCTGCCAAGGTTCTCCTCGACGATCCGCACCATGAAATTGAAGACTGGCCGCATTGTGCACGATCGAATGACAATGGTTCGCGATCCAATCGATGCTGCGTGAATCCAGCGCCAAGTCATCCCGCGCCAAATCGCACGGAAGCACGACGGGCCGTCGCGCGTCCGCGTCGCCGTTGTCGGCGTCTGCCAGCATCGATTCGTACGGGGCCAGTAGATCGGCAACTCGCTGAGCTGCGGCAGCTCGACGATGATCGCGGACCAACACGGCCATTTGGTCGCCAGACAGCAAGCCATCTCGAAGCAGATAACCTCCAAGCATTCCCGTCGCGCCCGTCAGGAGGCAGAACTTTCTCATTATTTCTCCCATGCATCGTGTTCCACGGCAAATTCTCATCTACTGTTTGCCAAAAATCAAGATACCATAACCTACGCGTGGGTGTCAATGGTGGTCGAATGGGCTGTTTTTGTCGCATCGACCTGGGTTTCACGCCGCCTCGAAAGGTGAATTTCGTTCTGTTCGCAGAAGTTGGCTGTCTTGTTCTGACGGTTCGTATCCGTTATCAAAGGGTGTTGGCAGGCGAATTTGGACTTGTTGCACATAAAACTTAGGAGGCATATCCAGATGTATCGATTCCTCTTGGCCATTCTTCTTTTGGTGGTTGTCGTCGGTGGCAGGACGGGACCGGCGGTTGGGCAAGAATATGGAGATTTGACGGCGACGTTCGTCTATGGCGGCAACCAGTTTGTTGCGGATCCGCTTCGGATCACGTCGGACAAAGAGTTCTGTGGTCGATTCCAGGTGCTGGACGAGACGCTGGCCGTGAACCCGGAGAACCAAGGCATTGGGAACGTTTTTGTCTGGTTGTTTTTAGGGCGAGGCGAGCAAGCTCCGGATCCGCATCCTTCGTACGCCGAGACGGCGGAGGACAAGATTCTGCTGGACAACCTGGAGTGCCGTTTCGACCCGCATGCTTTGGTCGTGCGCACGACGCAGACGTTGATCCTGGGCAATAGTGACGCCATCGGACACAACTGCAAGATCGACACATTTGCCAATCCGCCCATCAATTACACGATCCCGGCGGGCGGACAATTGGAGCATCAACTGAAGATGCCCGAGCGGCTTCCCGCGCGTGTGAGCTGCTCGATCCATCCCTGGATGTCCGGCTGGGTGTTGGTTAAGGATAATCCCTACATGGCGGTTAGCGACGCAGACGGCAAGCTTGAGATCAAGAACATGCCTGTCGGCACGTGGACGTTCCAGGTCTGGCAGCAAAGGGCAGGCTACGTCAATCAAGTGACCATCGATGGCCAGCCGGTCGAGTGGGCTCGCGGCCGGCTCGAGATCGAGATCGAGCCGGGGACGAACGATCTGGGCACCGTGGTGTTGGACCCTGAGTTGTTTGCGGACTGATCGTCAGAACGCTGGATGGAATGTGAAGCGGATCATGCGGAGAGCGATTGAGTTTGGGGTGGGGTTGACGCTGCTGCTGATGTTGGGCGGCTGCGGGATGTCGCGGTACGACTTTGAGCCGAATCGCGTGTATCTCCGATCCCAGGAGAACATCACGCGGGTCGAACTATCCCCCGTGCAGCAACAGGACATTCAGGACATCCTTGAATTTTGGTTTGGCACGGCGGACGAGCCGCGGATCCCGTCGCTGGTCGATATTCCGATGGATGATTTGCTGGATTTGGAACTTCTGCACGCGGCGGCCGGTCCCGTGGGCAGCGAAGAAGACGGCACTAATTTCGGCGTTTACCGAAGGAATTGCGCGGTCTGCCATGGAATCACGGGCGACGGTATCGGCCCAGCCGGTGCCTTCTTGAACCCTTACGCTCGCGATTTTCGTCGCGGATTGTTCAAGTACACCTCGACGCTGGGGCCGATGACTCCGCCGACCGACCAGGACCTGCGTTTGCTGCTGGAACGCGGCATGCCGGGCACCTCGATGCCGTCGTACCGGCTGTTGGCCGACCGGGATCTGGACGCCTTGGTCCAGTACGTCAAGTACCTTGCCATCCGAGGTTCGGTCGAACGGGCGTTGATTGTGGAATCGGTGGACGAGTTGATCGATGCCGAAGACCGTTTGGTGGACGTTGCGTTCGACCAGGATTCACCCGAGCGGATCGCGAAGGCGTTGACCGAGCTGACGCCGTTGATCTCGTTTGTGGCTCGCCCATGGTTGGAGGCATCCAGCCGCGTGGTCGAGGTTCCGCCGAGGCCCGCCGATTGGGACTCGCCCGAGGCGATCGATCGCGGGCGTGCACTGTTTGTCGGTCAGGTGGCCAATTGCGCAACGTGTCACGGGAACGATGGCCGTGGTGATGTCGAAACGGTGGATTACGACGATTGGACAAAGGAATACTTTGATCCGCAGAATCCGCGTCGAGTCCGCGAGTATTTGGCGTTGGGTGCGTTGAAACCTCGGGAGATTGTCACTCGGAATCTACGCTGGGGCATTTTTCAAGGAGGTTCAGAACCCGAGGACCTATACCAGCGGATTTACCACGGAATTCCCGGGACGCCGATGCCCGCCGCGCCGATGAAGGACGCGGACGCTCCGGCCACCGATCTGCGACTGGTATCCGATGATCTTTGGGATCTGGTGGCGTACGTCCTGTTTCTGTCGAAATCCGGCGACGCGGTGGTGGACGGTTCGGGGGCATCGGAGAGCCTTTCGGGGGAATAGGAATCGGAAGTATGAACGAAAAGGCATCCCGTTCGACGACGGGAAAAGACGAGGTCCTCCTCGATGGCTACCGGCCTTGGCCGCACCGTTGGGCGCTGCTGGTTGCCTGGACGACCTTTCCTTTGATCTGGGTTGGCGGTCTGGTTACCACGTACGATGCGGGCATGGCCGTGCCGGATTGGCCGGGCACCTTTGGATACAATTTGTTCCTGTACCCGTGGCAGACCTGGTTGTTCGGACCGTGGGATTTGTTTTTGGAGCACAAACATCGCCTGCTGGCATCGCTGGTGGGTTTTTTGACCATCGGGCTGGTCATCGTCGTCTATCGGCAGGACCAGCGACGTTGGATGCGACCTCTGGCCGTCTGGGCGTTGGTGGCCGTGATCGCCCAGGGTGGTTTGGGTGGCGCGCGAGTGCTGTTGGTCGAACGGCAATTGGCCATGTTGCACGGCAGCATCGGTCCGGGATTTTTTGCCTACTGCGTTGCCTTGTGCGTGGTCACTTCGCGATGGTGGCACCAGCAAAAGGCAACGCCGGGGGATGCCAATGGTTTCCAGCGAGTGTCGGTGCTGGCCGTGGTGGTGCTGGCCTACATCCAACTCGTGCTGGGCGCCCTGCTTCGTCACGTGCCCGAAGCGGCCTCGACAATGTACTTCGAGGTGGCCGTTTGGTCGCATCTGATCGGCGCGGGACTCTTGTTGGGCACCGCTTCGTTCGTCGCGATTCTGATGATTCGCGGTCCGGTCGGTGACGCCAGCTTTCGCTGGCTGGGCTGGGTCCTGCTCCTGCTGGTTGGTGCCCAGATCGCATTCGGTTGTGCCACCTGGGTGATGAAGTATCACTGGCCCACGTTTGTGGTGCAGACACCGATCACCAGAATCTATGCCTTGATAGAAGCCCAAGGGATGCTACAGTCAGTCATCGCCACCGCTCATGCTGCGAACGGTTCTTTGCTGTTGGGTGTGGCCGTCTTGCTAGCCGTTCGTGTCCTGCGTGTGTACCGTGGTAGTTTGGATCCAAAACCCTTGGCGGCTGTCGCGGCACCAGCGGGTTAGAGTATCAGTCTGTAGGAACCGCGCGCCACGCGCGCGTGTTGGTAGGTTGGGACTCTGTTCCGACCGGGTCGGGTCGGGTCGGGTCGGGTCGGGTCGGGTCAGAGACCCAACCTACTTTGGTTGCGGCCGGAGGCCGCGTTAGGTATTGGTGAAGGGGGAGTTCGATGGGTGATTCGGTACTGGTGATCGAGCGACGGGGGTTGCGGCGTTTGGCTTTGGTGGCGGACTACGCGGCGCTGACCAAGCCGCGCATTTCGGCCATGGTGCTGATCGTGGTGGCGGTCGCGGCGTTGATGGGCAGCGGCGGTCAGTGCACGGGCTGGCCGATGGTTCACGCGTTATTCGGCACCCTGTTGGTAGCTGCCAGTGCCAGTGCGATGAATCAATGGTTCGAACGGCGTCGCGACGGGTTGATGCAGCGAACCGCCGGTCGTCCGTTGCCAGCCGGTCGTCTGAGCCCGCTGCATGTCACCGTGTTTTCCTTGATAACCTTGATCGCTGGTACGCTGTATTTGTCCTACCTGGTCAATCTTCCCGCGGCTGGCTGGGCTTTGGCGACTTGGGTGCTTTACGTCGTGATCTATACGCCGGTCAAGCCCTGGACGGCTCAGAACACGGCCATTGGCGCGGTTTCGGGAGCGCTGCCGGTGTTCATCGGCTGGAGTGCGGTCAGTGGATCGTGGGACGTGGCGGTGCCCGGCGGACTGGCCTTGTTCCTTATTCTGATGTTGTGGCAGTTTCCTCATTTCATGGCCATCGCATGGATGTATCGTCGGCAATACCAGCGGGCCGGGTTGAAGATGATGACGGTGGTCGAACCGACAGGGCGGTTGGCCGGTTGGTACGCGGTGATCGCTGCTGCCTTGCTGTTGCCCGTCAGTTGGGCGCTATCCTGGACAACACCGTGGCACGAATCGATTCTCTATCTGAGCATCGCATCCGTGCTGGGGCTGATCCAACTGCGGTTTGCGATCCGCTTCCTGAAATCTCGCACGGATCAGACGGCTCGATCGTTGCTGCGGATCACCTTGTTGTATCTGCCGCTGTTATTGCTCGCCATCGTCTTGTACACCATTTGAATGAACACCACACCGTCAGCGATCGACATCCGCGATTTGACTCACCGCTACGGTCTTCGCGTCGCGTTGGCCGATTTGACGTTGCAGATCGAACCTGGCGAGATGTTCGCCATCCTGGGCCCGAACGGTTGCGGTAAAACCACCTTGTTCCGTCTGCTGTCCACGTTGATGCGACTCCAATCAGGCTCCGTCTACGTCCTCGGAAAGCAGCTTCCGCAGCAGTCCGATGAGGTTCGTCGCCGGATCGGCGTGGTCTTCCAGTCGCCCAGCCTGGATCGGAAGCTGACCGTGGGAGAGAATTTACGCTTCCAAGCCGCCTTGTATGGAATCCGTGGCCGGGCGCTTGTCCAGCGGCAGCAGGAACTGTTGGATCATCTGGGCTTGGCCGATCGGATCCACGAACGTACCGAGCATCTGTCGGGAGGGCTACGACGGCGAGTCGAATTGGCCAAGGGCATGTTGCACCGCCCTTCGCTGTTGCTATTGGATGAACCCAGCACCGGCTTGGATCCGGGAGCACGAACCGATTTATGGAGATACCTCGAGTGGTTACGAGACGAGCATCAGGTGACCGTTGTTTTGACGACGCATCTGCTGGACGAAGCCGAACGAGCGGATCGGATCGCGATCTTCAGCCAGGGGCGCCTGGTGGCGTTGGATCATCCCGAGGCGTTAAAAGCCTCGATCGGTGGCGACTCGATCACCATCCGCGGTCAGGATCCTGCGACTCTGCGGCAGGCGATCGCCGACCGGTTCCAGGTGACGGCCAAGGTGATCGATGGTCATGTCCGGTTCGAGCACCCGGATGGAGCGCAGATCCTGGCCCGCGTGATGGAAGCATTTTCGGATCGAATCCAGTCGATCACGTTGGGCCGCCCTTCGTTGGAAGATGTGTTCATCGACAAGACGGGCCATCGTTTTTGGAGCCATGGCGAGGATGATGCAGCGACCTGAAGACACCATCCCCGACCGCGGTGAGTCCCATGGTTGGACGACCGCATGCCCTTGGCGAGCGTCGATCACCTTGGCTTGGCGGGAGATCCTGCGGTTTTTGCGGCAGGGCAGCCGCGTGGTGGGGGCGATCGGGCAACCCGTGATCTTTTGGATCTTTTTCAGCGCCGGCTTCGATCGCAACTTCCGATTGGAAGCGGGCTCGGAGGGCCAAGGCGCCTCGTTTGCCGAATACTATTTCCCGGGCACCCTGGTTTTGATCTTGTTGTTCACGGCCATCTTTTCGACCATTTCGTTGATCGAGGACCGCCGCGAGGGCTTCCTGCAATCCGTGTTGGTGGCCCCTTTACCCAGATGGTCGATGGTCCTGGGCAAGATAGCCGGGGGCGCGGTGCTGGCGGTCATCCAAGGCGGGTTGTTTCTGCTGCTGGCACTGACGTTGCCGGTCGAGTTCACCTTCTGGAAATTGATGCAAATCGCCGCGTTGATGTTGCTGGCGTCGCTGGGGCTGACCTCACTGGGCTTTGCGATCGCCTGGCGGATGGAATCGACTCAGGGTTTTCACGCGATCATGACCGTCTTCTTGATGCCATTGTGGCTGTTGTCCGGCGCGTTCTTCCCGGTTCCGTCGTTGTCAGCCGATTCGACCTGGCTGCAGATCGGGCTGTATGGGATCATGCAGGTCAATCCGCTGACGTACACGGTCGCCGGCATGCATCAGTTGCTTTACGATGGGCCTTTGTCCAGCGCCTTGGATCTGCCCCCCATGGTCTTTTGCTGGTTGGTAACGATCGTCGCCACGGTTTTGATGTTCTCTATCGCTTGTTGGACGGCCACGGGCTCCTCCAGGGCTGGCCCGTAGAAATGGCCCGTAGAAAGGAGCCGATGATGGATCAAGTTATCCCGTATCTGCCGCATGTCAATGCCTCGTTGAATACCTTGGCGATGCTTCTTCTGATCGCCGGATGGACGGCCATCAAGGGGCGGCGGGAATCGCTGCATCGGAACTTGATGATCGGCAGTTTTGCGGTATCGGTGGTGTTTTTGGGATGCTATCTGGTGTATCACTTCAATACCACGATGCTCAAACGTTTTCCGGATTACCCGCCGGATCTTGTGCGGATCACCTACTTTTTCATTCTGACTTCTCATACCATCTTGGCGGCTGCGGTGCCGTTTTTGGCCATCGCAACTTTGTATTTTGCATGGCGAACCCAATGGGCCAAGCACGTGCGGATCGCCCGCTGGACTTTTCCGATCTGGCTGTACGTATCGGTAACTGGCGTGATCGTGTATCTGATGCTGTACCAAATCTATCCGCCACGTTAGCATAGGAAGCAGCGCGATGAAGCGATTTTACCGGACACTGCTGATTCGATTTGGAAATGACGCATGACGTTTGCTCGCCCACCGAAGGTCGCCTGGATACTGCTGGTCATCTGGCCGTGCGCGCCCGCGGTGGCTCAGCAGTTCCGCGTCTGGCAGGTCGTCGAGTTTTCTGAGGATGTTCAGATCGATGAGGCGGATCATGTCGCTCGTTCCCATCTGGAAACGATCGAACGCTTTCTGGATGCCGACCAATGGGACGAAGCCATCGAGGCGCTCCAGCGGCTGATGGACACCGATGGCGACACATTGCTGGCATTACGCAGTCGGCGGGGCGCGGATCTTCGAGCGGGCGAATTCCTACGTTATGTCAGCCTGCGAGACTATTGCCAGATGCGATTGGCCTCGCTGTACGGTCGATCCGATCAAGCGTTGGAGCTGTACCGTGCACAGGTCGATTCGTTGGCCGAAAGCTGGTTGCGCGAAGCGACCGTTCGCGACGATGCGGGCCCGTTGCGGCGTTTGATCGAGCGTTTCTTTGTCAGCTCCTACGGCGATCGAGCACTGTACCAGTTGGGAGAGATGAAACTGGCCCAAGGAAGGTTCACCCACGCGCGGGCAGCGTGGGAGCGGATCAGTCCTGAATTGCGAATCGGTCCGGAACTCGCCCGTCAGACCGGTCTTTTTCCGGGGCTCCCCCTCTGGTTGGCACATCGGATCGTTCCCACCGACCAGACGTTGGAGCCACCGTCGGAAGAAACTTCGGCTCGGATTCTGGACGCTTTGCCGCCCGAAGCGGCCTGGTTGGCTTATCCCGATACGGATTTGGACCGAGCGGATGTACGAGCCCGTTTGATCTTGGTCTCGATCCTGGAGGGGTCGCTGACGCGAGCCGAACTGGAATGGGAGCATTTTGGTCGATTGTATCCGACGGCCGAGGGCACGTTGGCCGGGCGTCAAGGGCCGTATGTGGAACTGCTGGGCGATTTGCTGGAACAGAGCCGTTCGTGGGAGCCGATCCCGCCGCCAGCCGACTGGGCAACCTTTGGCGGTGCCGCATCGCGAGGCAAGATCGCGACGGGCCGCATCGATGTGGCCATGCGCCCGCTGTGGGTCGTCGATCTGCCTCGGCAAACCTGCGAGGCTCAATGGATCGACGACGTGACTCGACCCGGTGAATCGCGGCAGGGACTGTTGAGTTACCATCCGTTGGTCGTGGACGACAAAGTCCTGCTTGCGACCGGCGATCGGATCGAAGATGTCCAAGCGTTTGACTTGCACACCGGACGATCTCTTTGGCCAAGCGCCGACCTGACCGAGCCAGCTCGAACGGAATCCGGTGGTTTCGCGCCGGCGGGGCAGGAACCCCGATTGGGCCCCGGTCTGCAGTTGCGCCCCGGGCCGCAGCAGCGCCACGGGGTTGCGAGGTATACGATGACGGCGGCGGGAAATCGTCTGTTCGTCAAGCTGGGCACCCAGGCGACGTCGCTCGTACCCAGCCATCGGTT
This sequence comes from Planctomycetaceae bacterium, assembly GCA_007695205.1. GTDB lineage: Bacteria > Planctomycetota > Planctomycetia > Pirellulales > Pirellulaceae > SKKK01. Next base: position 3,078 of record REEF01000519.1, on the reverse strand, counting down.
CGATCCGCCAACGCCCGGGTATCTGGTGGCGTTGGACTTGGAAACCGAGAAGCGGCGGATGTTCGAGCTTCATTTGGAACCGGAGATCTGGGGGGACGGCTGGGCGTTTGAGGGAGCACCGTTGATCGACGGCGAAAACCTGTACGTTATCCTGCGACGCCGCGAGAATCTTCGCACGCAATCGCACGTTGCCTGTTTTGTCATGCGACGCCATCGAGCCGAATTGCGTTGGCGGACTCGGATCGTCACCGCCGAATCGCCAGCTCAAGGTGAACTGGACGAATACACGCACAATCTGCTGACCCTGGATCAAGGCGCGTTGTACGTGAACACCAACCTGGGCGCGGTGGCGTCCTTGGACACCGACGACGGGCGACTGCGTTGGCTGGTGCGATATTCGCGAGCGCCGTTGACCAGCCAGGACTTCGAGCGGACGGGCCGGTACCTGCTGCGGGACTTGAACCCCTGCCTGGTCGATCGGGATACGGTTTACACGGCGCCCAGCGACAGCGATCGAATCTTTGCACTCGATGCGGCGACCGGAATGCTGTTGTGGCAGACGGCGCCCGGCCATGCCGAAGATGCCATGCATTTGCTGGGAGTCAACGCGACCCATCTGCTTGCCAGCGGGGATCGCATCTATTGGATCGACCGCTACACGGGAAACGTCCATGGACGGTTTCCCGAACGCGTCGAGACCGGTATGCGGGGCTACGGCCGTGGCGTGATGGTCGGCCAAGAACTCCTGTGGCCGACTCGTGACCGAATCTACGTACTGGCTCAGGACGGCCCGCGCAGCGTCCGCCAACCGATCGAACTGGCGCCGATCGGCATGACCGGCGGCAACCTGGTGCCAGCAGGGGACATCCTGCTGGTAGCCGGGGCCGACCGGCTGGCGGCTTACAATCCCTGGGGACACCATCAAAGTAAGGCAGAACCATGACGTTCGAATCGGAGGACCTCCAAGCGGTCGAGCAACTGCATCAAGCATATCAGCAGATCGCCGGCGAACTGGCCCGGGTGATCGTCGGCCAGCAGTCGGTGATCGAGCAGTTGATGATCGCCATGTTTGCACGCGGGCATTGCCTGTTGGTCGGCGTGCCGGGGCTGGCCAAAACCCTGTTGATTCGCACCGTCGCCGATGCGCTGACATTGCAGTTCAGCCGCATCCAGTTTACGCCCGATCTGATGCCCTCGGATATCACGGGCACCGAAGTCATCCAGGAAGACCGATCGACCGGGCTGCGTGAACTGAGGTTCTTGCCCGGTCCGGTCTTCGCCAACATCATCCTGGCCGACGAGATCAACCGCACACCGCCCAAAACGCAAGCCGCTCTGCTGGAAGCCATGCAGGAGCATCAGGTGACCGCTGGCGGCCAGCGGCACAGGCTGCCCGAACCGTTCTTTGTGCTGGCCACCCAGAATCCGATCGAGCAGGAGGGGACCTACCCGCTGCCCGAAGCGCAATTGGATCGTTTCATGTTCCACGTCACGGTCGATTATCCGGACGAAGACGAGGAACTGGAGATTGTCAAACGCACGACCACCGACACCCAGGCACAGATCACCGCGACCTTGGACGCACAGCAGATCACCGCGCTGACGCGTATCGTCCGCAAGGTCCCCGTGGCCGATCACATCGCCCGCTACGCCTTGCGGCTGGCTCGGCTCACTCGCTGCCAGCAACCCGGCGCGCCGGATTTCGTCCGCGAGTACGTGATGTGGGGCGCCGGGCCGCGAGCCAGCCAGTATCTGGTGCTGGGGGCCAAGGCGCGCGCCGTCCTCCAGGGCCGCTACTATGTCAGCCAGGACGATATCCGCGCGGTCGCACTTCCCGTGCTGCGGCACCGCATCAAGACCAATTTCGCGGCGGATGCGGAAGGCGTCGCTGCCGATGACATCATCCGACGTTTGCTGGAGTTTTTGCCTCGAGTCGTAGACGAAGCCCAAGATGACACCGAATCCCGAAAAGCATTACCCAACGTCTTTCGATCCTCGGACGCTCGCTAAACTGCAAGGCCTGGCCCTGCGGGCTCGACACATCGTCGAAGGTTACGTGGCCGGTTTGCATCGCAGTCCTTACCGCGGGTTTTCCATCGAGTTCGCGGAGCATCGCGAATACGCGCCGGGCGATGATCTGCGCTACGTCGACTGGAAAGTCTTCGGGCGCACCGACAAGTACTACTTGAAGCAGTACGAAGACGAGACGAATCTGATCTGCTACCTGGTACTGGATGTCAGCGAGAGCATGCGTTACCGGAGCGCCGATGACAGCCTGTCCAAGTTGGAGTACGCCCAGTGCCTGGCCGCCGCGATGGCCTGGCTGGTGTTGCACCAGCAGGACGCGGTCGGGTTGGTCACCTTCGATGACCAGATCCGCGCCAACGTCGCGCCCAGCAGCAACGCATCCCATCTCCGCACGCTGCTGCAGGTCATGGAGGATGTCCGGCCGGTCGCCAAAACGGCCACCGGCCCGATCTTCCACGAACTGGCCGAACGGTTTCATAAACGGGGCGTCGTGTTGATTCTAAGCGATCTGTTCGATGATGTCGCATCGCTGATGGCCGGCTTGAAGCATTTCGCGCACCGGCGGCACGACGTCATCCTGTTACACGTGCTGGACCCGGCGGAACTGGAATTCCCCTTTCGCAATCCCACCATGTTCCAGGGCCTGGAACAGTTTCCCGAACTGCTGGCCGACCCACGATCGCTACGCAAAGCCTACCTGCAGGAGATGGAGCGGTTTCGCACCGAGGTCCAAAAAGGCTGCCGCCGGTACGAAATGGACTACCAATTGATCCGCACCGATCAACCGCTGGACATGGCATTGTCAAAGTACCTAGCCGAACGCTCCGAACGCGTCCGCTAAGCCCGGCTCGGTTGGCCGTAGACAGACGCCCGCTCGCGTCGTCGAATTCGGAATCGCTTTGCGTCTTGACTTCCGTAGCTGGGCAAGATTTCAAACGGAGGGGTCGCCACGAACCGCAATCGCTTGCCTCCCCACCGAGGGGACGATACGACATTCCGCGCTGGGACGGGGTCCATCCTCGTAAGCGGGACCGGTGATGGGGCGGTTGT
>REEF01000453.1 GCA_007695205.1 Planctomycetaceae bacterium | reverse complement strand
GGTTGCTTTCGGAAAGAGTTCGCTGGAGTTGTTGCCAGGGAGCAACAGGAATGTGGGTATCCAAACCTGCCGGTCCACCGACCGTTTTCTCGGCCGACTTCGCGGCGCATGGTCGAGGTGCCCGCCTACGGTGGGTATTTGGCCGGCCTGGCGAGTGGTTGATGCGGGTTCAACCCAAGCAGTATCCGAACCGACGGGAAAAGTTCGGTGGGTGGCACCTTTTGATATCCATCGGCCAGGGAAGGGAACTGGCGTCGTAACAGCAACAGGGTTAGTTCGCCACGATTTGTTGACGGAGGATCTTGTAATCCGTCTTGCCGGTACCCAGCACGGGGATTTGATCGATCTGCCGAGTTTCGTCCAAGCGCATGACGCCTCGGAACCCGGCCTCGGACAGCACCGCGTTGGCATCTTTCAGGGAGATCGGTCGAGTGCTGAACAGGACGATCCGGCGCCCACCGGGCGTCTCGATGCCTTCGATTGCGACCTGCGGTCCGTCTTCGGTGGGCGGATAGCGGCGGGTCAGCGGGTCTTCCAGAGCGGGCAGCGAGATCATCTCGCCACCGGCTTTCAGGAACCGCTTCAGCCGTCCTTGAAAATGGATGAACTGTTCTTCATCCAACGCTACCAAATCACCCGTGTTGTACCAGCGAACGCCATCCAGGTCGACGAAGGGATCAGGGCCGGAGTGGTTCAAGTAGCCGCGAAAGATCGTCGGACCGGCGACCAGCAGCAGGCCTGTCTGCCCGATCGGTCGCGGCTGAAATGTGTCGGGATCGACGACGCATGTCCGGACGCCTTCCAGCGGCTGACCGACCGTACCTCGCTTGTCCTTCCCCGGCCTACCGACCGAGACGACGGGCGAGCATTCGGTGATCCCGTAGCCCTCCAACACGGCGGCCTGGGGCGCCAAGCGAGCGCACGTTTCGCGCACGTTTTCGGGACACTTTTCTGCACCGGTGACGACGATCCGCAATGTGCGAAAGTCCTCTGTGGTCGCGCGAGCCAGCATGTAACCCAGAAACGTCGGCGTGGTGAACAATAGCGAGACGCCGTATTGGGCGATCGTCTGGACCAGCCCACGAGCATCGGTGGGGTCGGCATGGTGGACCACTCGGATGCCCGTCAACACGGGGCACACCAGGTTGCCTGCCAGCCCGAAACTATGAAACGGAGGCAGGAAACCCAGCAGGACGTCCTGGCGGGTGAAGCCCATCGCTTGGATGCCCGTCTGGACGTTGACTCGCAGATTGGCATGAGACAACGGGACAGCTTTCGGGGCGGCTTCCGATCCGGACGTGAACAGCACGACGGCCGGATCGTCCTCGTCCGCCGGCGGCACATCGTGCAGGAACGAACCGATGCGCAGGTAGGTACGAGCCAGCGTCAGGGCGGCTTCCCACCGGCCGATCCCGGCCCGCAGATCTTCCAGCAGCACGTAGTCGACCCCTTCGATCTCGATTCCCAACCGATCGATGAACCGCCGCGAGCTGATCACGTGGCGGATCTTCATCGCTTGGACCGCGTGTTCCAGGTGAGCCGGGCCCGTGGTCCAATTCAGCATGACGGGCAGTTTGCCCGCCAAATGCAGCGCGAAGAAGACCAGATCCGCAGCCACCGACGACGGCAACAGCACGCCGATCGCATCGCCGTCAAGCCGCGCAAATCGCTTGCTCATCAGCGATGCTCCGACCAGCATGCGACGATAGGTCAACACGCCCGACAGACGATCGGCTACCGCCACATCGTTTGGATGCGCCCGGACGCGTTGGACAAAGGCTCGTGCCATGGTATCGTCCAGGCAGGTCGCCTGATCGTCGCACGTCGGGGCGCGTGTCCAGAGCGGCGGGACGGCCTGGGCGTCGCTGCCGTCGCCCGTCAGCATCCCTTCGGCCAGCGCCCACAATTCGCCCAACGTTGCCGCCACCCGGTCCGATCGAAATCCGAATCGCTGTTCGATCTCCAAGGCCACATCCATACGATCCAGGCTGTCCAAGCCCAATTGATCCAGCGAGGTCATCGGGTCGCGCTCGCTGTCATTCAACGGCCGCCGCAGATGCTCTTCGACCATCTCGTCGACGGCTTGCCGAGTGGCAGGGCGGATCTGATCAAAATCGATGTCCAACTGTTGTTGATAGCTGGGAAAGTCGTAATCGCGCCGCGTCGACAGGAAGTGGTAGGGAACCCAGGTCGGCGTTTCGGGACCATCGCAGTTGTACCATTGTTCCAGGAACGGGTTCAGTTGCTCCCGCGTCGCGTCGGGCAACTGGTCGCGTGGGATGACCTGGACCTGCATGGTCACCCGGCGACGCGGCAGGAAGAACACCAGGTTGGCCAGCATCCACAGCAGTCCGCGGACCATGCATAAGCCCAGCGGCGGTTGCGACGCGGTCCGCCCCCAACTGAACATGCTGCCCCAGACGCCCCGCGTGCGGACCAGCACCACGTTGGCATCGGGACAGGCTCGCAGCAGTTCCGCGGCGGCCCGCGATGCACCGACCACTTCACAGCGGTCGCGCTGCAGGCGTCCCGATGGATAGATCAGGATGCTTTCGCCTCGCCCGACGGCTTCGGCCACCTTCTCGATCATGTCCAACGTCGTCTGTTTGGCCTGGCGACTCTGGGCCGACAACTCCGGGACTTCGACCGAACCCAGTGCACGCATCACCGGGTAAAGCACCGGATTGCGGTAGGTCCCCGTGTAAACCAATGGGCGGAGCGGGTCGCGGAGACGCAGGTGGCTGAGTACCAACGGAGGGTCGATATACCCAGGATGGTTGGGCATCACGATCGTCGGGCCATCCAGGTTGGGCAACGAGTCCGCGCCCTGCACCTGGACACGGTACCGCAACCGCAGCAGGCACCGAGCGATCCACCAGAATAATCGTTGAAAAAAGCGCTGCATGGTCCATCGTTCGAGAAGAAGTCGGGGCACCGAGGCGTTCGTCCGATGCGAGAACGCCAACCAGCTCTTATCCTAGAGTTTCCTGATAGCTCTGTCATCCGCAGATTTGGCGCGACCGAACCGGTAGACAACGCGAGCGACCGTTGCGTCGGGCTCGAATCGTTTATCGCGCCCCAGCCAACGCGGCCTCTTTTTTCCGCGCGATGATCTCCTCCTGGATACTGGGCGGCACCTTGCGATAGCATTGCAGCTCCATCGTAAAGGTGGCTTGCCCTTGACTCATGCTGCGTATATCCGTCGCGTAGCCGAACGTTTCGGCCAGCGGGACCTCGGCGACAATCCTCGAGATCCCTTCGCGTATATCGGTGCCGACGATCAGGCCTCGGCGCCCCGTCAGATCCCCGGTAATCGGGCCCTGAAAAGCCTCCGGGCACTCGACCTCGACCCGCATGATCGGTTCCAGCAGCACGGGTTTTGTCCTGACGAACGTTTCTCGGAAGCAACCCTGGGCGCAAGTCTGGAACGCTCGATCGCTGCTGTCCACTTCGTGGTACGAGCCATCGACCAGCAGGGCGTACAGTCCCACGACGGGGAAACCGGCGACAGGTCCCTTCTGCAGGCAGTCGCGGAATCCTTTTTCGATCGACGGGATGTACTGCTTGGGAACTCGGCCCCCCACCACTTTTTCCTCGAACGTGAAGGAGTGCTCGCTATCCACTGGCAGAGGCCCCATGCGTCCGACAATGTGGGCGTATTGGCCCGAACCGCCTGTCTGTTTTTTGTGCTTGTAGTCGAAATCGACCGCCAGCGTCGGCGCCTCGCGATAGCTGACCTTCGGTGCTCCGATCTGCACCCCCACCTTGTATTCACGCCGCATGCGTTCGACGTAGATATCCAGGTGCAATTCGCCCATCCCGGCCAGGATGATCTCGCCCGTCTCTTCGTCGTTGGATACGCGGAAGGTCGGGTCTTCTTTGCGGAAGCGAGCCAGAGCCTTGCCCATTTTGTCGGCATCCGCCCGACTTTCGGGTTGGACGGCGACTTTGATCACCGATTCCGGAACGAACATGCTCTCCAAAGTACAGAATTTTGCTTCTGCGGCGTACGTGTCGCCACTGGCCGAGTCGACTCCCATGACCGCGACGATATCACCCGCTTGAGCCGTGTCGATTTCCTCACGTTTGTCAGCATGCATACGCACGATGCGGCTAAACCGTTCCTTGCGTCCGGTCCGCTGATTGACGTAGGTTCCCCCCTTCTTGATGCGTCCTTGGTACAGCCGCATGAAGGTCAACTGGCCGAACGGGTCGTCGACGATTTTGAAGGCCATCCCCACAAAAGGTTTGTTTGCATCCGGTTCCAGCGAGACGGCCTGATCTTCCGAGTCCCAGCTTTTGGCGTGGATCTCCCTTTCCAGCGGCGAGGGAAGATACCGAGTGATGGCATCCAGCAGCAACTGGACTCCTTTATTTCGAAATGCCGAACCCAGCAGCACGGGCGTGGCGTTCTGATGCTGGACGGCAGCCCGGACCACGCGATGGATCAGGTCTTCGGGAACAGGTTCTTCCGACAGCAGCAGTTCCATCAATTCATCGCTGTACATGGCCAACGACTCCAGCATCTGATGGCGACCATCCTGAGCCCGATCTTCCAATGCTTCAGGGACCGGCTCCAGCCGCAGGATCTCGCCGTCGGGGCCATCGAAATAGATGGCCTTCATTATCACCAGATCGATGATCCCCTGGAATTTCTCGCCCGCCCCGATCGGCAACTGCAGCAGGATGGCATCATCGCCCAGTTTTTCCCGCATTTCCTGCACCACGCGGAAGGGGTCTGCCCCGGTACGGTCCATTTTGTTGATAAAGGCCAGGCGGGGCACGTGGTACCGATTCATCTGGCGGTCCACCGTGATCGATTGCGATTGGACGCCGCCCACGGCGCACAGCACCAGAACGGCTCCGTCCAAAACCCGCAGGCTCCGCTCGACCTCGACGGTAAAGTCCACGTGTCCTGGGGTATCGATCAGATTGATCGCATGGTCCTTCCACTGTACCGAAGTGGCGGCACTGGTGATCGTGATCCCACGCTCACGTTCCAGTTCCATATGATCCATGGTGGCGCCACTGCCCCCACCACGTACTTCCTCCATCTTGTGGATTCGGCCCGTGTAGAATAGCATCCGCTCACTGAGCGTCGTTTTGCCAGAATCAATGTGCGCAGAAATGCCGATGTTTCTTAATTGTGACAGGTTCATGGATGGATGGTCAGCGTTCAGCGGGAGTTGCCTGAGGCAAGAAAAAAAACGATACAGAAATGTTCGGGTGTCTTATCCAGTCCATAACTGGCATTTAAGGGCACCCGAAAGACAGTACGGATGGTTTTCAGAGGCAACGTATGTTACTAGAAATCGTCCGCCAGGAAAGACCCGGTTGACGCGACTTTTAGGAATTCGTCGAATTTGAGTAGTGGTTGGGGCGATAGTTGAGAAGAAACGAGGACGGGCATGTCGGACTCTCGGTACTTTGAAATGGACGATCGAGGCGATGTGCTGGTGCTTCGCGTGCTGGTGGCTGGTTTGGATCGCAGTGTGGCGAACGAATTCGGAGCGGATCTGCTGTCTATCCTCGATCGGTGCTCTGGGGGCCGGATCGTGATCAATTTGTCCGAGGTCCACCAGATTTCGCCGCCTGTCTTGGCCAAGCTGATGGCGTTTGACAAGCGTCTCTCGGCCGGTGGGGGCAGCATGCTGATCTGCGGAGCGGCACCGGGCGTCCAGCAGATCATCTCGCTGGCTTGGCCTCGCCGCTGGACCGACGAACCGACAACCGAAGCCGCCGCCATCGCGGCGTTGGACGGGTCCAGCCCGATCGAGAACGGTTGATCGTTCACTCCAACGTAGGACGGATTGCCAATCCGTCCTACCTTTTTTGAAACGTTGGGGTTCACTCAGCGAACTCGACTCCATAATACGGGGCGGCGTTCAGCTCGGTGAGTTGCCGCACCATCTGGACAATCCGGTCGACTTCCGCGTCTTTTAGCGGTTGCACGAAGGCTTCTGCCGGGCGGCGAGCCACCGTGCAGATCTGGACCAGCTTCAACCGGCCGCCGGCCACAACGATTTCGCGCAATCGCTGGCAGTACGCGGTCAATTCGGCATCGTCCGGCGATTCTCCGTCGATCCGCATGAACAGGGATTGGATCACCAAGGGCCGCTCGCGAGCCGCTTGGGTGATGTTTTCCAGGATTCGAGCCAGCTTGATGGGGGTCCGCTCAACCTTGCGAAAATAGTCCTCGCTGCCCGCGTCCAGCTTGGCCCAGATCTCGCCCTGGTTGGCGTCCAGGATTTCCAAGCCACGCTGGACGTGAGGTCGATGGAAGAGGCTGGCGTTAGTGATCAGGATCATCTTGACCCCGTCCAATCCCAATCGGCGTTTCAGATCGGCACTGGCCGCGACCACCTGGTCGAAGTTCCGGTGGCTGGTCGGTTCGCCATCACCTGAGAAAGCGATGTCGTTCAATCGACGCAGCGACGACGGGACACCCGAAAAATCGGGATGCTGGAACAGACGTCCCGAGACGGCGGCTTCCAGCGTCTGTTCCAGTTCCGCCAGCATCGCGGGCAAATCGACGAAACGGGTCAACCCCTGGACGGTCCGATCGACTTGGCAGTAGATGCAATCGAAGTTGCAGATTTTGTCCGGGTTCAGATTGACGCCGATCGACAAACCGCCCGAACGCCGGCTGATCACCGGGTAAACGAAGCGGTTTGTCGCAAAGATCCGATCGTGTCGAGTGTGAATAATTTCGGCCGGCATGGTGCTCCAGCCCCAGGGGGGGCCTAAACTTCCTTGGCGTCGATCCAGCTCATCAAGCTGCGGAGACGACGCCCGACCTCTTCCAGTTCCAACTCGCGATCGCGGCGACGATACGCCTTGAAAGCGGGCGCCCCGGCTTTGTTTTCCAGTATCCATTCCCGAGCGAATTCCCCGTTGCGAATCTCGCCCAGGATCTTTTTCATCTCGTCGCGAGTCTCCTGGTTGATGATCCGGGGCCCACGCGTGTAATCACCGTATTCGGCGGTATTCGAGACGCTGTAACGCATGTAGTTCAGGCCACCTTGGTAGAACAGGTCGACGATCAATTTCAGTTCGTGCAAGCATTCGAAATAGGCCATTTCCGGCTGATACCCGGCTTCGACCAAGGTTTCAAAAGCGGCTTTGACCAACTCGGACACGCCGCCGCACAGAACGACCTGCTCGCCGAACAAGTCGGTCTCGGTCTCTTCCGCAAACGTGGTTTCGATCACTCCGCCGCGTGTTCCGCCGATGCCCTTGGCATAAGCCAGGCCCAGCGCAAACGTTTCGCGCGACGCACCGTCGCCCACCGCGATCAAGCTTGGCACGCCACCGCCTTTGACGAATTCGCTACGGACCAAGTGCCCGGGGCCCTTGGGCGCCACCAGCAACGTGTCGACGCCGGGCGGAGGTTCGATCTGGCCGAAATGGATGTTGAAGCCGTGCGAACACATCAGGATATTGCCCGGACTCAGGTGGTCGCGGATCCGCGCACGATACACGTCGCCCTGGATCTCGTCGGGCAGCAGGATCTGGATCAAATCGCCCTGAGCCACCGCCTCTTCGGTGCTCAACGGCTCGAAGCCATTCTTCTTGGCCAGATCATAATTGGGGGTTCCCGGCAATTCGCTGACGATCACATTGCAGCCGCTGTCTCGCAGATTCTGCGCCTGGGCGTGCCCCTGAGAGCCAAAACCCAAGATGGCGATCGTCTTGTCTTTTAATAGCGAAAGATCAGCGTCGTTGTCGTAGTAGATGGTGGCGGGCATGTCTAATCGGACTCCTTGCGAATGTAAGATCGAATGGAACTGTCGCGTAACTGCGGTCCCGTGGACTTGTCAGGCGCTGCGGATTTGCTTCGAACCATGGCGATTCGACCCGTGCGCACCAGCTCGGTGATGCCAAAGGAACGCATCCGGTCGATAAAGGCCTCGACTTTGCTCTCCCTGCCGGAAATCTCGATCATCACCTCGTCCTCGCCGACGTCGACGATCCGCCCGCGAAAAATCTCGACCAATTCGCGGACTTCACTGCGTTTGCCGCCAGCCGGAGCATGGATTTTGACCAGCATGAGATCGCGTTCCACGTGATCCTGGGCACTGATGTCTTCGACTCGGACGACGGTGACGATTTTTTCCAACTGTTTGCGTACCTGCTCCAGCACTCGGTCATCACCGACCACCACGAACGTCATCCGCGATAGGTTCGGATCCTCGGTCTCGCCGACAGCCAGCGAGTCGATATTATAGCCTCGGGATGCCAACATCCCCGAGATGTGGGCCAACACCCCAGGCACGTTTTGTACGATGGCCGAAAGCACGTGGCGCATAGCGAAAAAACCCTCGATCCAGTGGGGAAAAACAAACATGATAGCCGTCGATCGACCGGACAACAAGGGGCGAGGCGCCGGGAGTCGTCGTCAGTCCACGATCAAACCCTTGGAAAGCAGTTTATCCGAAAACGGCCCCCCGATCCGTCAGGTGCCCCACAGCTTGTCAACCGCTGTCAGGCCCGCTATGTTAGGGGTTTGTTGGCTCGTCTGCCTGACTGCCCGAACGGCGGTCCGTGCCAGTCGCGAATCGAATCGAAGCCTCTCCCACGGTGGTCGCTCCGTCATGAAAGCCGTCCTTGCTGAAAAACCATCGGTCGCCCGCGAGATCGCTCAGGTGTTGCGAGCTACTGCACGCCATGAGGGATATTTCGAGGGCCAGGGCTACCAAGTGACCTGGGCCTACGGGCACCTGGTGGCACTGAAGGAACCGGACGAATACGACCCGGCCTGGAAGAAGTGGTCGCTGGATGTGCTGCCGATCCTGCCCGAGCGGTTCGAGCTGAAGACGGTGGACGACAAACTGTCCCGCAAACAATTCGCGATCGTCAAACGCGTGTTCCGCGACGCCGACGAGATCATCTGTGCGACCGACGCCGGCCGCGAAGGGGAACTGATTTTTCGGTACATCCAGACGCTGACCGGATGCGCGAAGAAACCGTTTCGCCGCTTGTGGCTCAGTTCGCTGACGACCAAGGCGATCCGCGAAGCGTTCGCCCGCTTACGTCCGGGTCGCGATTACGACAACCTGTACGCGGCGGCCCGCTGTCGCAGCCAGGCGGATTGGATCGTCGGGATGAACGGGACGCGTAACTTTACCGTCCGTTTCGGCGGCAGCGGGATGCTGTGGAGTGTCGGACGGGTGCAGACGCCCGTGTTGGCCATGATCGTGCGACGGGACGACCAGATCCGCACGTTCCGCCCCGAGCCCTTCTGGGAACTGACGACCGTCTATCGCGAGGCGTTGTTCCGATTCGCCGGCGATCGGTTCACCGACGAATCGGCGGCGCAGAAGGTGCTGGATCAAGTCGTCGGCCAGCCGCTGGCGATCACCAAGATCGGCAAGCGCCGCGAACGGTCGCAACCTCCGCAACTGTACGATCTGACCGAACTGCAGCGAGACATGAATCGACGGTTCGGGTTATCAGCAGCGGCGACGCTGCAAGCCGCGCAAGCCTTGTACGAAGCCAAGCTGATCACGTATCCCCGGACCGATTCGCGGTACTTGAGCAAGGACATGCAAAGCGAGGTGCCGCAGATCCTGGAGCAGCTCCGCAAGCTGCGTCCCGAAGAGATCGGTCGTCTGGAACTGGACTCGCTGCGCTTCACCGGCCGGATCGTCAACGATGCGAAGGTCACGGACCACCATGCGATCCTGCCGACCGGCAAGCTGCCCGACGGCTTGGCCGGCCCGCAGGCACGCGTGTTCGAGTCGATTGTGACGCGATTGATCGCTGCCTTTTATCCGCCTTGCGAAAAAGAGGTGACCACGGTGGACGCCCGATCCGCCGAGGTGCCGTTTCGCGCTCGCGGATACCGCATCCTCGACCCCGGCTGGACGATCCTCGAACCGCGCAAGCCGCGAAAATCGACCCAGCAGGACGACGACAGCGAAGACGACGCCCAGCCGTTGCCCGAATTCACCGTCGGCGAAAGCGGACCGCACGAACCGTCGATCCGCCGCGGAGAAACCTCGCCGCCCAAAGCGTACACAGAGAACACACTGCTGGGCGCCATGGAGACGGCCGGCCGACTGGTGGAGGAAGAATCGCTGCGCGAGGCGCTGAAGGAAAAAGGGCTGGGGACCCCCGCCACGCGCGCGGCGGTCATCGAAACGCTGCTGAAACGGGACTATATCCGCCGCGAAAAGAAGAACCTGACGGCGACCGATCCGGGGCGTTACCTGATCGCGGTGGTCCAGGACCCGGATCTGAAGAGCCCCGAGATGACCGGGCAATGGGAGTCGAAGCTGCGACAGATCGAGGCCGGTCGATTGGACCCGCGCCGATTCATGGACGAGATCGCCGATTACACTCGCCGCATCGTGACGGTCAGCCAATCAGATCCCGTCGACTCGCAACATTGGGGGCCATGCCCGCGTTGCGGCCGACCGGTGATCCAAGGCAAACAGGCCTTCGGGTGCAGCGCCTGGCGCGACGGCTGCCCGTTCGTGCTGCCGCCTCAGTGGCAAGACCAGCCGCTGGACCACGACGAGATCCGTTGCCTGCTGCAGCGGCGATCTTTGCTGGCCCCGCGCCCCTCGCGCGATGGGGGGGACGTGATCCTGACGCTGACCGATACAGGCTGTCTGGCCGAAATCCCGTTGCCGCAGGCTCGCGAACGAAAGAAGGGGCGCACGAAATCGTCGGGCGCCATCCGCCGCAAAGCGAAATCTTCCGATGCTTCCGACGCGGGGAAAGGCGAAGGCCGCCGCCGAGCCCGCAAGACCGATGCCGATCCGCCATCACAAAAACTGGGCGTCTGCCCCTGCTGTGGAGCCGACGTGGTGGAGCAGAAGAAATCCTATAGCTGCAGCGGCTGGCGCGATGGCTGTAAACTGGTGATCTGGAAGACCATCGCCGGCAAACGGATCTCGCTGCGATTGGCCCAGACGCTGCTGAAAGAAGGGCAAACCGTCGTGCAAAAAGGCTTCCGATCCAAAGCGGGCAAACCCTTCCAGGCGCGTCTGAAATTGGTCGACGGCCAGGTCAAGTTCGAGTTTGCCGATTGAATTCAATCCAGCAGCAAACCGGCGCCCGGCCCCACGGGCAAACCGGCCAGCATCCAGACGCTCAATAAGATGATCCAGAGGATCAAAAATACCACCGAATACGGTAACATGGTGGCGACCACCGTCCCGATACCGGCCCGAGGCTCGTAACGCTCGAAGAAGGCCACGATCAACGCGAAATATGACATCATGGGTGAGATGATATTCGTTGTCGAATCGCCGATGCGATAGGCCGTCTGGACCAACTCAGGCGAGTACCCCAACAGCATGAACATCGGGATGAAGATCGGCGCCATGATCGCCCACTTGGCCGACGCGCTGCCCATCACCAGATTGATCGCAGCGGTCAACAAGATGAACGCCGTCAGCAGCGGGATGGGCCCCAACCCCGAGGCCCTTAGCAGTTCGGCGCCGCGAACGGCCAGGATCAGCCCCAGATTGGTCCAGCGGAAATAGGCCACGAATTGCGCGGCGAAGAACACCAGGACCATGTACGTGCCCATGGTCTGCATGGCCTTGCCCATGCACTGGATCACCTCCGTGTCGTTCCGCAACGTGCCGGCGGCCCACCCGTACACGATGCCCGCAGACGCGCCCAGCACGAAGATCACCGTGACGATGCCCTCCAACAAGGGCGATTGCAAAACGCTACCCGTTCCCGCTTGCCGCAGGAACCCCTGTTCGGGAATCAAGCCCACCAGTACCAGTACGATCAAGCCGGTCGTCACCAGTCCCGCCAGCACCAGCCCGATCTTCTCTCGCCGCTCTAACGGCCGCAACGGCTCGGGCAACTGATCACCACGATACTCGCCCAATCGCGGAACTACGATCCGCTCGGTGACCCAAGTGCCGGCCGCTGCAATAAAGAACGTCGACGCGACCATGAAGTAGTAATTACAAGCCGGGCTGACCGAGTACGATGGGTCGATGATCCGAGCGGCTTCTTCGGACAGCCCGGATAACAGAGGATCGATCGTGCCCAGCAGCAGGTTGGCACTGTAACCACCGGAGACCCCGGCGAAGGCCGCAGCCAGACCCGCCATCGGATGCCGCCCGACCGCCAGAAAAATAGTGGCTGCCAGCGGAACCAGCAACACATAGCCCACCTCGCTGGCCGCATTGGAAAGCACCCCGGCCATCACAATGACAAAGGTCAGCAGCCGTGGCGGAGCGGACAACACCAACAGCCGCAAAAAGGCGCTGACTAACCCGCTGCCCTCGGCCACGCCGATGCCCAGCATGGCGACCAACACCGTTCCCAAAGGGGCAAAACTCGTGAAATTGTCGATCGTTTGGGTCAAGATGCGATGTAACCCGTCCACCGAAACCAGATTCACCGGCCGAATCGTCTCGCCCGTCGACGGATGCTGTACCGAGACATCCCATAGGGTGAACCCCCAGGAAAGAACCAGCACCCCGGCAGCCAGCACCGCAAACAACGTGGCCGGATGCGGCAGCGCATTGCCCAACCGCTCGATCACGGTCAAGCATCGATCGACGATCGTTCGCGAAGGACTAGGTTGATCAGTCACCAAGGATGCGACCTCCTTTCGGACAAGCGGACATGTTCAGGCATCGCTCCGCCACCGTTCGACGAACGTCAGCCCGTTCGGCAAAAGGCATTCCCAAAGCCGATCATGCCATGATCGTGAAACGGGCGGAAGGGGTCGGGAGTCGTTTTCGGGCAAGCCGCTTTCCATGTGGTTGATCGTTG